>NZ_JTLI01000061.1 GCF_000799075.1 Cetobacterium sp. ZOR0034 | reverse complement strand
AATATTGGTTGGTCGAATAACTATTATACCTCAAAGGATTGGAGTAGTTTCAATAAATTTTAAGTTAACAGAAACTAAAGGAAGATAGGGGGATTCGATGAAAAAATTTATAGTTCTTATTCTTATTGCTAATACAGCTTTTATTGGAAAATATTTTTATGAAAAAAAATCGTCACACTCTCAAAGCACTTTACAACAAACTACAGTAAAAAATACTAAGGAGGATTTTTCTATGGAAAAAAATAGAGATAATATTTCTCAAGAATACAAATGGAATTTAAATGATATCTACTCTAACTGGAATGAGTGGGATAAAGACTTAATAAAACTTAAAGAACTTATGAGTGAAGTTCCTAAATATCAGGGAAAGATTTCACAAAACTCTTCAACTTTTGTAGAGTTTATAGAACTCGAAGAAAAAGTTTCTAGATTACTAGATAAAGTTTATCTATATCCATATCTTCAAAGAGATTTAGATTCAACTAATGAAAACGCTTCTGTAAAACTACAAGAGATTGAAAGCATATATGCTAACTACTCTATCTCTTCATCTTGGATTACACCTGAAATTTTAACAATTCCAAAGGAAACTATGTTAACATGGATTGAAGGAAATACTGTACTTGAAAACAATAGATTCCCTTTGATGGAAATTTATAGATTACAAGAGCATGTTCTTTCTGCTGATAAAGAAAAATTACTTTCATATTTTGGTCAATATCTAGGTGTTCCTTCTGATATTTACAGTGAACTTTCAACCTCTGATATCAAATGGAATGAAATCGAACTAAACGATGGAACTAAAACAACTGTTACTAATGGAGTTTATTCTAAAATAGTTTCGACAAATAGAAATCAAAATGATAGAAGAAAAGCTTTTGAAGCTCTTTATAATTCATTTAATGTAAATAAAAATACATATGCTGCAATCTATAAAAGTATCCTTCAAAGAGATTTTGCTGCTGCTCAATCTAGAAATTATAACTCTAGTTTAGAAAAAGCTTTAAACCCTAAAAATATACCTTTAGATGTCTATAAAACTTTAATTCAATCTACTAGAGAGAATACTGCTCCACTTAAAAGATACATCGCATTAAGAAAAAAAGCTTTAGATCTTAAAAACTACTATTACTATGATAACTCAATTAATATTGTAGACTACAATAAAGAGTTTTCATATGAAGAGGCCAAAACTACTGTGTTAGAATCTGTTAAACCTTTAGGAATAGATTATTATAAAGGGTTAAGTAATGCTCTTAGTGA
The DNA here is from genome assembly GCF_000799075.1 of Cetobacterium sp. ZOR0034. Classification (NCBI taxonomy): domain Bacteria; kingdom Fusobacteriati; phylum Fusobacteriota; class Fusobacteriia; order Fusobacteriales; family Fusobacteriaceae; genus Cetobacterium; species Cetobacterium sp. ZOR0034. Next base: position 29,486 of record NZ_JTLI01000061.1, on the reverse strand, counting down.
AGGATGGTTAGACGTTTATGAAACGCCAAATAAGAGAAGCGGAGCTTATTCTTTAAATATTTATGATGTTCATCCTTATATGTTGCTAAACTATAATGGCACTATGGATGCTGTTTTTACTTTAGCTCATGAATTAGGACACACTATGCATTCTATGTTATCTACTGAAAATCAACCTTATCCAACAAGTAGTTATACTATCTTTGTTGCAGAAGTTGCTTCAACATTTAACGAAAGATTACTTTTAGATAATATGCTAAAAAATACAACTGATTCAAAAGAAAAAATAGCTCTTATTGAACAAGCTATTGGCGGAATTGTTGGGACTTATTATATTCAAACCTTATTTGCTGATTATGAATATGCCGCTCATGAAATTGTTGAAAAAGGAGGAGCTATTACTCCTGAAGTTTTAAATAAAATCATGGAAAATCTTTTTAAAGATTATTTTGGAAACGAACTTACTATGGATGAATTACAAAAGATTATTTGGTCTAGAATTCCTCACTTCTTTAATTCACCATACTATGTTTACCAATACGCAACTAGCTTTGCTGCTTCTGCAAATCTATACGATAGAATAACAAATGAAAAATACTCTGAACAAGAAAGATATTCTGCTAAAGAGCAGTATCTAACTCTTTTAAAATCAGGTGGAAATGACCATCCGATGAACCAACTAAAAAAAGCAGGAGTAGATTTAAGTAAAAAAGAAGCCTTCACTGCTGTATCTACAGAGTTCAACAGATTACTTGATTTATTGGAAGCTGAATTAGAAAAAGAGAAAGGTGCTATATAATATGTTTGTTTTTAAGTGGCTTTTTAATTTTATTAAATTTATTGTCAGAGAGATTTCATCTATGATTATAAAGTTTGCTTTTCTTATACTTTTAGGAGTTATTGCTTTCAATTATTTTTCAAATAACAAAAAGACTACAATAACTAAAAAATCATATTTAAAAGTTGATCTTTCAAAAACTTACACTGAAACTCTTATTCAAAATCCGTTGAGTTTCAATTCTAAAGGCATTAACTTTTATCAACTTTTAAAGTCTATATCGCTTTCGAAAGATGATTCAAATGTTGAAGGTATCTTATTATTTTTCGATAATAATACTTTAAGTAAAAGTCAAATTAATGAATTAGGAGAGGTTTTAAATGAATTTAAAGTCTCTAATAAACCTATATACTCATATGGTGCTTTAATGGACAATAACTCTTTACTTTTAAGTAGTTATTCTACCGAAACTTTGATGCCACCTTCTGCATCAACTTCAGTTAATATAAGTGGATATAGTAAAGATATTCCTTATTTTAAAAATTTAACTGAAAAATTAGGTATCGATGTCAATGTCATTCATGTTGGTGATTTCAAAACCTATGGTGAAAATTATACGAGAAATGAGATGTCGGAAGAAAATCGTTCTGATTTAAAAAGAGTTTTAAATAAAGGTTATTCTTATTTCGTAGAAGATATATCTAAAAATCTTTCTATCGAAAAAGGTTCTATTGATGATGCTATTTTAAATGGCGAGTTGATGGGTGAATCATCTGAAGCTCTATCTAAATATAATTTAATAACCTCTCTTAAATATTGGGAGAACTTTAAAAAAGAAAAAAATATTGATAATATAATGGATATAGAAAGCTATGCTACTACTTTAAAATCTGTTTCAGCAGATAACAAAATTGCCATTATATATGCTGATGGTGAAATTAACTATACCGCTTCTAGAAATCCGACAGCCAGTACTATAACTCCAGATAGATTTATTTCAGCTTTAGAAAAAGCCTCTGAAGATAACTCTATCAAAGGAATTGTTATAAGAGTTAATTCACCAGGTGGGTCTGCTTTAGCTTCTGATATTATCTATAACTCTATCAAAAATATTGAAAAACCAGTTTATATATCTATCGGAAGTGTCGCAGCATCTGGTGGATATTATATCTCTACTGCAGCAAAAAAGATTTTTGCAGATAAAAATAGTATTACAGGTTCTATTGGTGTGGTTAGCTTAATTCCAAACTTTAAAACTTTAAGTGATAAAGTTGGAATAAATATGAACGAAATAAACTTAGGAAAATTTGCTGATTTATACTCTTTAACTTCACCTATGACTGATGAAAGAAAGGAAAAAATCTATTCAGCTAACTTCAAAGTTTATCACGAATTTTTGAATAGAGTGGCCTCTGGAAGAGGTATGACTATTGAAGATGTTGAAAAAATTGCTCAAGGAAAAATTTGGTTAGGAAAAGAAGCTTTAGATAATGGTCTTATAGACTCTTTAGGAAGTCTTAATACTACAGTTACAACTCTAGCAACAGATTTAGAAATAGCTGATAATTTCAGTGTTATAGAGATAGCATATGAAGAGGATTTAAAATCTATCTTTGAAGCTTCGCTACTTCCTATACAAAAAATTCTATCTTTAAAAAACCTTACCAATACAAAGAATCTTAAAAGCTTTGTAGAAAATGAAGAGATCTTTTTCAAACCGATTTTATATTTAAGCTTTTAAATCTTTGGTTGAAAATCTACTCTAAATTATGATATAATCATAACAATTACATAATATGTTCTAGGAGGGATTAAATTGGTTAGAAAAATAAAAGGACAAAAAACTACTGGAGGAAACTCTCAATCTGATATTTTAAGACAAGCTCAAGCTATGCAACAACAAATGCTTGCTGTTCAAGATTCATTAAAAGAGAAAGAAGTTGAGGCTTCTGTTGGTGGTGGAGCTGTTGTAGTTAGAGCTAACGGACAAAAAGATATCGTTTCTATAAAAATATCTGAAGAGACTATAAAAGATGCTGTTGAAGATAAAGAGATGTTAGAAGATTTAGTTCTTTCTGCTGTTACTGAAGCTATGAGACAAGCTGATGAGTTAGCTGAAAAAGAGATGTCTGCTGTTACTGGTGGAATCAACATCCCTGGATTATTCTAATCTCAATTTAAAGCACCGATACAATAAGTATTGGTGCTTTTTTTTACTCTAAATTTATGTTATAATTATTTGAAAATACTTTGATTATAGGTGGTTTTTTAATGGAAAATAACAAATATAAAAAATATGGTTTAATGCTTTACTACCTACTAAGAATTATTTCTAAAACAATGAAAATAGAGGTTATTAAAAGTCCTAAACTTATAGATGGTGAAGGGTATGTTTGTGGATTCTGGCACAATAAACTTGTTGGTGCATCTTTAGGTCTCCTAAACTTCTCAGAAAAAAAAGCCGTTTTAGCAAGTCCTTCTAAAGATGGAGAGCTAATCTCTGTTCCTTTAGAAAAAATGGGCTTCACTATGGTTAGAGGGTCTTCTGGTAAAGACTCGATAAAATCTGTTTTAAAACTTATCAAACTTGTTAAAGCTGGATATAGTGCTGGAACTCCTTTAGATGGACCAAAAGGACCTATCTACGAAGTTAAGCCTGGAATGCTTTACCTTGCTCAAAAATCTGGAAAAGCTCTCGTACCTGTTGGAGTTGCTTTTAACAATAAATGGATTTTTGAAAAAGCTTGGGATAAATTCCAAATGCCAAAACCATTTTCTAAAATGGTTTGTGTAATTGGTGAACCTATTTTTATTCCAAGTGATGCTAATCTAGATGACTATCTAGAATTAGTTAAAACTACATTATTCGAAATGGATAAAATAGCTGAACAAAAATTGAATACAAAAAACTAAAAGAAAATAATGATTTGAAAGGAGATTAATAGATGAGTAAAAATTTTTATGTAACTACACCTATATACTACGTTAATGGAGATCCACATGTTGGAAGTGCCTATACAACTATCGCAGCTGATGTTTTAGCTAGATATAAAAAATCTAAAGGATTCGATGTTTTCTTCCTTACAGGAACTGATGAACACGGACAAAAAGTTGAGGAAGCAGCTAAAATGAGAGACTTAACTCCTCAAGCTTGGACAGATTCTATGGCTCCTAGATTTATCGATATGTGGAAAGCATTAGATATAAACTATACTGATTTTATCAGAACAACTGAGCCTAGACACAAAGATGCTGTTAAAAAAATATTAAAAACAGTTCATGATAAAGGAGATATATATAAGGGTGAATACGAAGGTAAGTACTGTGTTTCTTGTGAAACTTTCGTTCCTGAAAATCAAATTGTAAATGGTAATCACTGCCCTGACTGTGGAAAAGAGTTAAGAACAGTTAAAGAGGAGTCATACTTCTTTAAAATGTCAAAATATCAAGATGCTTTACTTGATCATATTGAAAAACACCCTGATTTTATTCTTCCTCACTCTAGAAAAAATGAAGTTGTATCTTTCATAAAGCAAGGATTACAAGATCTTTCTATCTCTAGAAATACATTTGAATGGGGAATCCCTATAGAGTTTGCACCTGGACATATAACTTATGTTTGGTTTGATGCTCTTACAAACTATCTAACTGCTGTTGGATATGAAAATAGTGCTGAATTATTCGATAAATTCTGGAATAATGGAGAAGTTGTTCACCTTTTAGGAAAAGATATCTTAAGATTCCATGCTATTATTTGGCCTTGTATGTTACTTTCTGCTGGAGTAAAACTTCCAGATAAAATAGTTGCTCACGGATGGTGGACTTCTGAAGGTGAAAAAATGTCAAAATCTAAAGGAAACGTAGTAGCTCCATTAGATGAAATTGCAAAATATGGTGTTGACGCTTTTAGATACTGTTTAATGAGAGAAGTTAATTTCGGAAATGACGGAGATTATTCAACTCCATCTATCGTTACAAGAATTAACTCTGACCTTGCTAACGACCTTGGAAATCTTTTAAATAGAACTCTTGGAATGTACGGTAAATACTTCAATGGAGTTATTACAAAAGGAGAGGTTCTTGAAGAGATTGATGAAACTGTTAAAACTCTTTGGGATGAAACAATTTCAGCTGTAGATTATCATATAAATAGAGTTGAATTCTCTAGAGCTTTAGAAGCTATCTGGAAATTTATCTCTAGAATGAATAAATATGTTGATGAAACTGCTCCTTGGCTTCTTATAAAAGATGAAGCTAAAAAAGAGAGACTTGCAACTGTTATGAACTTCTTAGTTCAATCATTATACAAAGTTGCTATTTTAACAGCTCCATATATGCCAACTGCATCACAAAAGATTTGGAATCAGCTTGGTGTTAACACTAACATCTTAGATGCTAATTTAGATTCTGTAAACGGATGGAATTTATTCTCTGAAGGTCATGTTTTAGGTACTGCTGAACCTATATTCCCTAGACTTGAAGTTGAAAAGAAAGAGGCTAAAAAAGATCCTCTTGCTATAAATGAAGACTTAAAAATTGAAAACCCAATCGAAATTGCTGATTTCGATAAAGTAGATATCCAAGTAGTTGAAATATTAGAAGCTAGTAACATCGAAGGTGCTGATAAGCTTCTTAAATTCAAAGTAAAAACTGCTAACGAAGTTAGACAAATTGTTTCTGGAATTGCAAAATACTATCCAACACCTTCTGAACTTGTTGGAAAGAAAGTTTTAGCTATTTTAAACCTTCCACCGGTTAATTTAAGAGGGGTTCTTTCTCAAGGAATGCTTTTAAGCTCTACTGAAAAGAAAAGATTAAAACTTGTTGAAGTAGACTCAACTGTTAAAGTTGGAGCTAAAATAAAATAATTTTTAGGGGGATTTATCTATGAAAAAAGTTACAAAAGCTGTTATACCTGCAGCGGGATTAGGGACTAGAGTTTTACCTGCAACAAAAGCCCAACCAAAAGAGATGCTTGTTATAGTTGACAAGCCATCTCTTCAATACATTGTCGAGGAACTTGTAGAGTCTGGAATTACCGACATTGTAATTGTTACTGGAAGAAACAAAAACTCTATCGAAGATCACTTTGATTTCTCTTTTGAATTAGAAAATACTTTAGAAAGAGATGGAAAATTTGATCTTCTAAAAAAAATTGATGATATCTCAAGTATGGCAAATATCTATTATGTTAGACAAAACCATCCTTTAGGTCTTGGACATGCTATTTTAAAAGCTAAATCATTTATTGGAGATGACCCATTTGTTATCGCTCTTGGAGATGATATCGTTTATAATCCTGACGCACCTGTAGCTAAGCAACTAATTGATGTCTACGAAAAATATGGAAGTAGCGTAATTGGAGTTCAAGAAGTTGAAAACAAAGATGTTTCTAAATATGGAATCGTTAAACCATCTGCAACTTTAGATGAAAATACTGTAGAAATGGTTGACTTTATTGAAAAACCATCACTAGAAGAAGCTCCATCAAACCTTGCTTGTCTTGGAAGATATCTTTTAGATGGTGAGATATTTAAATATCTAGAAACTACTACTCCTGGAAAAGGTGGAGAGATTCAATTAACAGATGCTATTTTACAAATGTTAAATGACAATAAAAAGGTTGTTGCATATAATTTTGAAGGAAAAAGATACGATATTGGAAACAAAATAGGTCTTTTAAAAGCCAACATTGAATTTGGACTTAGAAATGAAGAAACAAAAGATGACCTTATAAAATATTTAAAAGAGGAAATCAAGTTTTAACGGAGGATTTTTATCATGGCTAAATTATTAAAATTTAATGCTGATGCAAGAAAAAAATTAGAAAATGGAGTTAATATTTTAGCTGATGCTGTTAAAATCACTTTAGGACCTAGAGGAAGAAATGTTGTTTTAGAAAAAGCATATGGACCTCCTCTTATTACAAATGATGGTGTTTCTATTGCGAAGGAAATTGAATTAGAAGATCCTTTCGAAAATATGGGAGCACAACTTATAAAAGAGGTTGCTACTAAAGCTAATGATGTTGCTGGAGACGGAACTACTACAGCAACAATCTTAGCTCAAGCCATCGTAAAAGAAGGACTTAAAATGGTTTCTGCTGGAGCTAATCCTATTTTTGTAAAAAAAGGAATTGAGAAAGCTACTAAAAAAGCTATTGAATTACTTTTAGAAAAATCAAAAAAAGTTCAATCTAACAGCGAAATATCTCAAGTTGCATCCATCTCTGCAGGAGATAGTGAGATCGGGTCTCTTATCGCTAAAGCTATGGATAAAGTTGGTGAAAGTGGGGTAATCAGTGTTGAAGAAGCACGTTCTTTAGAAACGTCTTTAGATGTTGTTGAAGGTATGGAGTTTGAAAAAGGTTATCTTTCTCCTTATATGGTTACTAACTCTGAAAGAATGGAAGCTATCTTAGAAAACCCATTTATTTTAATAACAGACAAAAAAATATCTACTATGAAAGAGTTATTACCTCTTTTAGAAAAAACAGTTCAGACATCTAAACCTCTACTTATTATAGCTGACGATTTAGATGGTGAAGCTCTAGCTACTTTAGTTTTAAATAAAATTAGAGGAACTCTTAATGTTACTGGAGTTAAAGCTCCTGCGTTTGGAGATAGAAGAAAAGCTATGCTAGAAGACATTGCTATTCTTACTGGTGGAACGGTTGTTTCTGAAGATAAAGGAATGAAAATAGAGGAAACTGACCTTACTCAACTTGGAAGAGCAAAAAAAATAAAAGTTACTAAAGATTCTACTGTTATCATTGATGGATTCAGTAATGAAGAGCAATTAGATAGTCGAATATTACATATCAAAAATCAACTCTCTTTGACAGATTCAGAGTATGATAGAGAAAAACTACAAGAAAGATTAGCTAAACTTTCTGGTGGAGTAGCTATTATTAAAGTTGGAGCTGCAACTGAAGTTGAAATGAAAGAGAAAAAACTTAGAATAGAGGATGCTTTAAATGCAACTAGAGCTGCTATTGAAGAGGGTGTTGTTCCTGGAGGTGGAGTAGCTCTTGCTGAAATTGCTAACCAAATGGAAGATTTTATTTTAGATGGCGAAGAGGGGATTGGTGCTAATATTTTAAAAAGATCTTTAACTTCTCCCCTAAAACAGATTGCTATCAACGCTGGTTTAGACGGTGGAGTTGTTTTAGAAAAGGTTAAAAACTTAGCCGACGGTTATGGTCTTAATGCAGCTACAGAAGAATATGTTCACATGATTGAGAACGGAATTATTGACCCTACAAAAGTTACACGTTCAGCTCTGCAAAATGCGACATCTATTGCAGCTTTAATATTAACAACAGAGGTTATTATTGCAAATAAAAAAGAACCTATTAGTGAAAACTTAAACTCTAATATGGGGGACATATAATATAAAGGGGAGGATTTTAAAATGGATAAATTTACACTTGAAAATTACAACAACTGGTTAACTTCAGATTATATTGATTTAGAGGATAGAAAAGATTTAGAGAGTATTAAAGATAATGAAAAAGAGATTGAAGATAGATTCTACACAAATCTTTCTTTTGGAACTGGAGGAATGAGAGGAGTTAGAGGAGTAGGTATCAATAGAATCAATAAATATACTATTAGAAAAGCTACTCAAGGTCTTGCTAATTATATCTTAGAAGCTTCTGGTGAAACAGGAAAAAAGATGGGAGTAGCAATTGCTTACGACTGTAGAATTGGATCTGAAGAATATGCTTTAAACTCTGCTCTTGTTTTAGCTGGAAATGGAATCAAAGCTTATCTATTCAAATCTTTAAGATCAACACCTGAGCTTTCTTTCGCAGTAAGAGAACTTAAATGTATTGCTGGTATTGTTGTTACAGCATCTCATAATCCTCAAGAATACAACGGATATAAAGTTTATTGGAACGATGGTTGTCAAATTATTGATCCACAAGCCACTGGTGTTGTTACTAATGTTAACAATGTAAATTCATTTGAGGACATAAAACTTATTGATAAAGATACTGCTATTGAAGCTGGTCTTTTAGAATATATCTCTGAAGATATGGATACAAAATTTATAGAAGCTGTTAAAAAACAAATTATCCATCACGAAATTCCAGGAAAAGAGGATTTTAAAATTGTTTACTCTCCTTTACACGGAACTGGAGGAAGACCTGTTAAAAGAGTATTCTCTGAAACTGGATTTAACTCAATATACATAGTTGCTGAACAAGAGCAACCAGATGGAAACTTCCCAACTTGTTCATATGCAAATCCTGAAGATCCTGCAGTGTTTAAGTTAAGTACTGAATTAGCTGATAAAGTTGGAGCTAAGCTTTGTATGGCAAACGATCCTGATGCTGATAGAATCGGAGTTGCTGTTAAAGATGAATGTGGAACTTGGTTATATCCAAATGGAAACCAAATTGGACTTTTACTTATGAACTATATCTTAGAAAATAAGAAAGATATCCCTAAAAATGGCGCTGTAATTTCTACTGTAGTTTCTACACCTATGCTAGATGCAGTTGCTAAAGAAAAAGGTGTTGAAATATTTAGAACTTTAACAGGATTTAAATTTATTGGTGAAAAAATTAGAGAGTTCGAAGAGGGGAAATATGATGCAACATTCCTTATGGGATTCGAAGAATCATACGGATATCTTGTTGGAACTCATGCTAGAGATAAAGATGCGGTTGTAGCAACTTTATTAATTGCTGAAATGGCAGCTTACTACGCTAGCGTTGGATCATCAATACCTAAAGAGTTAAAAAAATTATATGATAAATTTGGTTACTATAGAGAAGGGATTATAGCTGTTACTAAAAAAGGAAAAGATGGTGTTGAAGCAATTTCTAAAATAATGAGCAGTTTAAGAGAGAATGTAACGGACTCTTTAATTGGTCAAAATGTTATTTCAAAAAGAGATTTTAATACTGGATATAACGGATTACCTAAATCTGATGTTATCCAATTTGTATTAGAGGACAATACATACATCACTGCTAGACCTTCTGGAACTGAACCAAAAATAAAATATTATTTCTGTGTTGTTGGAACAACAGAAAAAGATGCTGATGAAAAATTAGCAAAAGCTATGAAGTCTTTTGAAGCTTTTGTTGATTAAAAAGCCTTGGAGGAATTATGCTTAGTGGAATGTATATACATATTCCTTTTTGTTTAAATAAATGTAACTACTGTGACTTTCTATCTTTTAAATCTACTGTTGAAGAAAGAGAGAAATATGTAGATGCAATTATTTCAGAAATCAATATGTATCCAAAATTCCCTCTTGAAACTGTTTATTTTGGTGGTGGAACTCCATCTCTTTTAACTCCTGAACAAGTTAAAAGAATTTTATCTAATTTAGACATAAAAGAGGGTGCTGAAGTTACCCTAGAAGTAAATCCTAAAACTGTCGATTTTGAAAAGTTTAAACTTTTTAAAGATGCCGGAATAAACAGAGTTAGTATTGGTATTCAGAGTTTTAACGATGAAAAACTTAAAATGCTTGGTAGATTACACTCCTCTTCTCAAGGAGAGGAAGCTTTCTTTTTAGCTAGAAAAGCTGGATTTGAAAACATCAGTTTGGATTTGATGTTTTCACTTCCTAACCAAAGTATAGATGATTTAAAAGATGATTTAAATCATCTTTTCTCTTTAAAACCTGAGCACTTTTCTATATACTCTTTGATTTGGGAAGAGGGTACAGATTTTTTTGCAAAGCTCGAAGCTGGTGTATATAAAGAAACTGAAAATGATTTAGAAGCTTCTATGTATGAGTTAATCATAGATAGTGCTCAAAAAAATGGTTATATCCACTATGAAATTTCAAATTTTTCTCTACCAGGAAAAAGAGCTATACATAATACAAAGTACTGGAAAAATGAGGAGTATCTAGGTATTGGTATTGGTGCTTCTGGATATTTCGAAAACGTTAGATATAAAAATGTCTTAAAGTTTCCTGAATATTATGGTAAAATATTAGATAATGTAAAACCAATCTTAGAAGAAGAATTTGTCAACGATGACGAAAAAGAGATTTATGAATATATATTAGGACTAAGAATTATTCCAGATGGAATAACTCCTAGAGGTAAATATATTGATCTTTGTGATGAGCTAGTTAAAGATGGATTTTTAGTTAAAAACAATTCTAACTATACACTATCTCAAAAAGGTGTCCTTATGGCCAACGATGTCTTTGACAAATTTATTTAGTTATTAGGAGGAGATTGTGGGAATTTCAGAAAATATAAATGAAATTTTAATAGACATCAATAAACATTCACCTTATCCTGAAAAGGTAAATTTAATTGCTGTAACAAAATATGTTGATACTGAAATTATAAAAGAGGTTCTTTCTAATGGTGGTAGAACTTTAGGTGAAAATAAAGTTCAAGTATTAACTAAAAAATATGAAGAACTTTGTGATTTTTCTATAGAACATAAGTGGCACTTTATAGGTAATCTTCAAAAAAATAAAGTGAAATATATAGCTTCATTCATTGACATGATTCATTCTGTCAATAAATTATCCCTTGCTCAAGAGATAAATAAAAGAGCTAAAGAGCACAATAGAACAATTGATGTTCTTATCGAAATAAACTTATTTGAAGAGGAAAGTAAAGAGGGATATCAATATACTGACTTTTTAAATGATATTCCAGACTTATTAGAGTTAGAAAATGTAAATATTAAAGGATTTATGACTATGGCTCCATATACTGATAATGAGGAATTAATAAGAGCAGGTTTCAGAAAGTTAAGAGAATTAAAAGAGGAGATGAACACTCTTTACTTCAATAATAGCTTATCTGAACTTTCTATGGGAATGAGTAATGACTATAAAATCGCTCTTGAAGAAGGAGCTACTCTAATAAGAGTAGGTAGTAAAATATTTGAATAATTTGTGGAGGTTTCAATGAAAATTACTAAATTTAAAAATGCTTTTAAAGATTTTACTGATAGTGTTGGACTTACTTTCGATCCTGAAGAGGAAGGGTACGAAGAGTACGAAGAGGAAAATGAATCTATTCCTGTTCCTAGATTTACTGCTGCTAGTAATTCTAAAGAGGATATTCTTCCTCCTTTCACTAATAATACGGTTCCTAGAGCTGAGATTAAAACACCTATTAACAATACAGTTCAAGAGGATTGTCAAACTATATTCGTAAACCCTAAAAGTTTTGCAGAATGTAGAAAAATTGCAGATTATATAAAAAATGATAAAGTGGTTACACTAAATCTAGAAAATGTAAATGGAAAAGATGCCCAAAGAATTCTTGATTTCTTAAGTGGTGCTATAAATATAAAAGAAGCTAAATGGATTCCAATTAGTAGAAATGTATTTACATCTGTTCCTAAAAATATCAACTTCCTATACGACGGGAAAAATGATTTGAAACAAAATACTTTTTTAGATATTGACCACGAATAATTAATGGAGGTTAATAAATGAAAGCATTGGCACTTTTTTCTGGAGGACTTGATAGTGCTCTAGCAATAAAAATTATAAAAGATCAAGGTATAGAAGTAATCGCTCTTAACTTTGTTTCACACTTCTTTGGTGGAAAAAATGAAAAGGCTGAAAATATGGCCAAGCAACTTGGAGTTCAACTTGAGTATGTTAACTTTACTAGCGCTCATACTGAAATCTTAAAAAATCCTGTGCATGGACGTGGAAAAAATATGAATCCTTGTATTGATTGTCACGCTCTTATGTTTAAAACAGCTGGAGATCTTATGGAGAAGTTCGGTGCTTCTTTCATAATTTCTGGTGAAGTTCTTGGACAAAGACCTATGTCACAAAACTACCAAGCATTAGAAAAAGTTAAGGCTATGTCACCTGGACTTGAAAATCTTATTGTAAGACCATTATCAGCTAAGCTTTTACCAGAAAGTGAGCCTGAAAAATTAGGATGGGTTGATAGAGAAAAACTTCTTGATATTCAAGGAAGAAGTAGAAAAACTCAAATGGAGTTAATGGATAAATTTGGAATTGTTGATTATCCAACACCTGGTGGTGGATGTCTTTTAACTGACCCTGGTTACTCAAAAAGATTACGTATTTTAGAAGAGGATGGCCTTTTAGAAGATGAACACTCTAATCTATTCCATCTTTTAAAGATTGGAAGATTCTTCAGATTTGAAAAAGGAAAATACTTAATCGTTGGAAGAGAACAAGATGATAACATTAAAATAAATGAATTTAAATCTTATGGTTCTCTATTCATTAGAGGAAAAGAAGTTCCTGGTCCACACATGGTTGGATTTGGAGATCTTTCTAAAGAGCAAATCGATTTTGCTTTAAATCTTTTCTCTAGATACTCTAAAGTAAAAGGAAATGCGGAATTAACTCTTCTTATAAACGGAGAAGATGTTACTATTCCTGCTGTGAATCTAGAAGCTTTAAGTGAAGAGATTGCTAAATATCAAATTACAATGTAACAAAACAGCTAAGAGAAATCTTAGCTGTTTTTTGAATCTACTGTTTAAAGGAGAAATTTATGTATACTATAAAAAATGTATCTGAAATGGTAGGACTTTCATCTTACACAATTAGATACTATGATAAATGTGGATTAATGCCTTTTGTTGCTAGAAATAAAAATGGTATTAGAGAGTTTACTGAAGATGATGTTTTTTGGATTGAAATCATAAAATGTTTAAAAAATACTGGAATGACAATTGAAGATATTAGAGCTATTGTCGATTTAAGTTTAAAAGGAGATCATACTAAAGAGGAAAGAAAAACTATTCTTCTTGAACATAGAAAAAAAATCTTAGAACAAATAGAAGATTTAAATAGTAATCTTAGAAAATTAGATGCTAAAATTGCATGGTACGAAAATAATTCTATTTGTTGTGAATAAAATTGTTGACTTAGAGTCATCTCTAAGGTTTATAATCTGACTAATTACAAATAGGAGGTTGATTTTATGTTAAATTTTAATTTTTATAATCCAACACACATTGTTTTTGGAAAAGATACTTTAGATCAATTAAATAGTTTAGTTCCTGCGGATGCAAAAGTTTTGATTACTTATGGTGGAGGTTCGGTTAATAAGTTTGGAACTTTGGATAAGGTTATTCAAAATCTTCCTGGTAGAGAGATATTTCAATTTGGTGGTATTGAACCAAATCCTCAATATAGCACACTTATGAAGGCTGTACAAATTGCAAAAGATGAAAATGTAGATTTTCTTCTTGCTGTAGGTGGTGGTTCTGTTATGGACGGAACTAAGTTTATAGCTTTAGCTTCTAGATACGAAGGAGATTGCTTAGACTTACTTACTCCAGAGTTTGACTTAGCTCCTGTTGACAGTGCTATTCCAATGGGAACTGTTGTAACTCTTCCAGCTACTGGATCAGAGATGAATAACGGTGCTGTTATCAGTCATAAAAATTTAAAGGTTCCTGTATTTAGTATGTTTACTTTCCCTAAGTTCTCTATACTAGATCCAACTTTAACTTTTACTCTTCCAACTACACAAGTTGCCAACGGAATAATAGATACTTTTATTCATACAGTTGAACAATACGTTACATATCCTGTAGATGCAAGATTCCAAGATAGAACTGCTGAAGGGATTTTAAAAACTTTAATAGAGATTGGTAAAACAACAATTGATGAGCCTACAAATTATGACGCTAGAGCAAATCTCGTTTGGTGTGCTACTATGGCTTTAAATGGTCTTATCGGTGCTGGAGTTCCACAAGACTGGACTACTCACATGATTGGTCATGAAGTTACGGCTATGTTTGGAATAGATCACGCTAAAACTCTTGCTATTCTACAACCTGCTATCTGGGAGATTAGAAAAGATAAAAAGAGAGCTAAATTAATCCAATATGCTGAGCGTGTTTGGGATATAACTGAAGCAGATGAAAATCTAAAAATAGAGTTGGCGATTCAAAAAACTCGTGCTTTCTTTGAGGATTTAGGGGTTAAAACTCATCTTTCTGACTATGATATAACAGCAGAGAGAATTGAAGATCTAATCGAAGCTTTAAACAATAATAATAGAACTGCTCTTTCTGAAACTGGAGATTTAACTTTAGAAATTAGTAGAGAAATTCTTAAAAAAGCATTATAATATATTTCTAGAGGCTGAGAAGTTTTTCTCAGCCATTTTTTAAAGAGGTGATTATTTTGAATATAGATTTAATACATGAAGCAAATCGTTGCTTAAACTGCAAAAAACCACTTTGTAAAATACACTGCCCTATATCAACAGATATTCCTAACATTATAAATCTGTTTAAAGAAAATAAAATAGCTGAAGCTGGGGAGGCTTTATTTTTAAACAACCCACTTTCTATATTTTGTTCTATAGTTTGCCCTCATGAAGAGCAATGTAAAGGTCATTGTATAAAAGGAATCAAAGAGACTCCTGTTGAGTTCCCATTGATTGAAAAAGAGATATCTACAAAGTATCTTTCAACTCTTCCTTTAGATAAAAAAGAAAACAATAATATTGATGTCGCTATTATCGGTGGTGGACCTGCTGGTATCACATCTGCTATTCTTTTAGCTAAAGAGGGGTTTAAAGTAACTATTTTTGAAGCATTCTCTAAGCTTGGTGGAGTTTTAAGATATGGAATTCCTGAATTTAGACTTTCTAGAGATTTAACTGATACTTTTGAAAAATATCTGTTAAGCCTTGGAGTAAAAATAAAATATAATACTCTTGTTGGTCCAACACATAGTATTCAAAACTTAAAAGATGATGGATTCAAATATATTATTATTACTACAGGAGTTTGGAATCCAAAACCAATGGATATCAAAGGAGAAACAAAAGGTAATGTTCACTACGCTATAAACTATCTTGTATCTCCTGAATCATACAGCTTAGGTGACAATGTTTTAGTTATTGGTGGTGGAAATGTTGCTATGGATGCTGCAAGAGTTGCTAAAAGGCTGGGAAGCTCTGTGACTGTTATGTATAGACGTGGAGAAGAGGATATGCCTGCTACTAAAGTTGAAATAGCCGAAGCAAAAGAGGATGGTGTAGAATTTAAATTCTATTACGCTCCAAAAGAGATTTTAGATGATAAAATGATTTTCTTAAGAACTGAATCACTGACTGACGAATCTGGAAGAAAAAAACTTATTACTTTAGAAGATAGCGATATCGCTGTTAAATACAGTTCAGTTATTGTTGCTGTCAGCCAAGGTCCTAAGAAAAATATAGTTTCATCTGAGGATAGAATTAGCACTGAAAAATGGGGAACTGTTGTTGTTTCTGATAATTTTGAAACAACTCTAGATAATGTTTTCTCTTGTGGAGATGTTGTCACTGGTCCTAAAACCGTTGTTGCAGCAGTTAATGACGCTAAAAAAATGATTAATAATATATTAAACAAAGAGGGATTGATTTAATCAATCCCTCTCTTTTATATTACTTAATTTTATTATATTCTTCTAAAGCTCTTCTAAGTATTATCATTGAATTTTCTATATCGTCAACACTTGTACAGAATGAGAATCTCACTTCGTTCTCTCCTTTTCCAGAAGTTTGATAGAACCCTGGACCTGGAGCTAGCAGTAATGTCTGATTTTCATAAGAGTAATCTGTCAATAACCATTTCGCAAACTTCTCTGCATTATCTATTGGTAGTTTTGCAAAAGCATAGAATGCTCCATGAGGTTTATAGCATACAACCCCTGGAATTCTATTTAGATACGAGAATAATAAATCTCTTCTATTTTGATATTTTATTCTTACATCTTCTAAATAGTTATCCATCGTATTTATTAAATTTGCTGCTGCATGTTGCTCTATTGTTGAAACACAAAGTCTAGCTTGACTAAACTTCATTATACAGCTCATAAGTTCTTTATTTTTACTTGCAATAAGACCTATTCTAGCCCCACAAGCACTATAGTGTTTAGATATACTATCTACTAATATAACTCTATCTTCTACATCCTCTAGTTGCATAAATGATGTATAAGGAATATCATCATATACAAATTGTCTGTACACTTCATCCGCTATAATATACAAATCCTTTTCTTTTGCAATCTCTGCTATCATTTCAATCTCTTCTTTAGTATAAACTGTTCCTGTTGGATTTACAGGATTCGAAAGCATTATTGCCCTTGTTCTTTCATTTATTAAAGATTCAATTTTTGCTTTTGATGGAAGGTGAAAACTTGTTTCTATAGTTGTCTCTATAGGTAATACCTCTGCCCCTGCAAATTGACAGAAACTTGTATAGTTCGAATAAAATGGTTCGGGTATTAATACATTATCTCCCTCATTACATATAGCCATTAAAACGAACATTATCGCTTCACTACCACCTTGAGTTATTAATAAATCCTCCTCATTTACATTTATTCCCATCTTCTGATAGCTCTTTGCAAAGCTTTCTAAAAGTTGTGGAATACCTTGAGAGTGAGAGTATTTTACTATTTTCTCTTGATAGTTATGTAATCCTTCAAAAAATGAATCCGGAGTTACTACATTTGGTTGCCCTATATTTAACTTATATACTTTTATTCCTTTTGCTTCTGCTGCATCGGCCAGAGGAATCAACTTTCTTATTGGTGAAAAATTCATTTCTAATGCTCTTTTTGATAATTTCATTTTGATCCTCCTAGCTTTTGTTATAAATATTTTTATTTTTCTAAATATGATACGATATTTTTTATCTAAAGTCAACTACTCGTTTATTAAAAAAGGAGTAGATTAATCTACTCCTCTTCAATATTTTTTATTATTTTCCCCAAGTATCTGGAGTTTTATTCCACTTTAATGCGATTTCTGCATCTTCTGAATCTATGTAATTCTCTTCTGTTGCTACATCAATTAATGACGCAAAATTTGAAAGAGTTGTCCAAGGAATTCTATCTGCTTCGAAGTTTTTATAAGCTTTTTCAAACTCATATGAGAATATTGCTAAAACTTCAACATCTGTAGCTCCAGCTTCTCTTGCAGCTGCTACTGCTTTTATAGAACTTCCTCCTGTAGAGATTAAATCTTCTATTATGATAACCTTTTTCCCTTCAAATTCAGCACCTTCTATTTGTCTTCCAGCACCATGAGCTTTCTTTTCTCCTCTGATATACGCCATTGGAATATTCATCTCTTGAGCTATAAATGCTGCCCAAGGAATTCCTGCTGTTGCTGTTCCTGCTACAATATCAAACTCTTTTTCTTTTAAAACTTCAATGAAAGCATCTACTACTACTTGTCTTTCTTTTGGGAATCCTATCATCTTTCTGTTATCACAGTAAATTGGGCTTTTAATTCCTGAAACAAAAGTAAATGGATCCTTTACACTTAATCTAACTGCCTCTGTTCCTAATAATGATTTTGCTATATTCTTCTCTCTAGACATTTTTATAACTCACTCCTTCTCCGATTTTTTCTATAAAACTATTTCCATCATAAACTACCTTACCTCTCACTAAAGTTGAAAGTACTTTTCCCCCTCCAACAATTCCAACGTAAGGTGTCCATCCACATTTTGAAACTACATCCTCGTTTTTTATAACTTCTTTTCTTGTTATATCTACAACTACTAAGTCAGCATCATATCCAATATCTAAAATTCCCTTATTATCTATCCCAAATATTTTAGCTGGATTTTCTGACATAACTTTTTGTAAAGTTTTCATATCTATCTTTTTATTTAACTCTTTTAGCATCAACTCTAATGAGTTTTCAACTCCAGGTATTCCATACGTCACTTTTGAATTTTTTTCTTCTAAAGTATGAGGAGCATGATCTGTTCCTATCGTATCTATAGTTCCATCCATTAACCCTTCCCAAAGAGCCTCGTTATCCTCTTTCTCTTTTAACTCTGGCTTCATTAGCAGTAATGAGTTAGCCATACTAGAATCTAAAAACAGATGGTGCGGTGCAACCTCTCCATATATTTTTAGTCCCTCTTTTTTTGCTGCTCTTAACTTTTCTACCTCACTCTTTTTAGACAGATGACATAGGTATAAAGGTTTTCTAAATTTTCTAGCTAAATCTATCGCTCTATCAACCATCTCTTCTTCAGCGTGCACAGATACAATTTTAGATTCCTTGAAAAGATTTTCTAAAACCTTATCCTCTTCTACCAACATATCCCCTGTTGACATATTTAGGAAAATCTTTGTTGAAGCTACTCTTTTTCTAACTTTTTTTATCTCTTCGCTATTATCTAGTTTGCTTCCCCCAAAATGAAATCCATAATCCACATAGCTTCTACTCTCAGAGTTTCTTTCTTTTGCTGTTAGAATCTCCTCAGTTGTTGTATTTGGAACTGTATTTGGCATATCTATAAATGTTGTTACCCCACCCTTTGCACAGGCCATACTTCCTGTTTCAAAGTCCTCTTTATAATCAAGTCCTGGATCTCTCATATGTGTATGAGCATCTATTACTCCTGGCAATACCCAGTTTCCATCCACATCTATTATCTCATCAATATCTAACTCCTCTACTTCAGAACAGTTATATATTTTTACAATTTTTCCATCTTGAACTAATATATCTTTTATACCCTCTTCTCCATGATATAAAACCTTACAGTTCTTTAGCAACATAACGCTTTAACTCCTTCCTCTATCTCAGCTAAAACACTCTTTGCCGCTTCTACAGGATTTTCATTTTTAGTTATTGGTCTTCCTACTACTAAGTAGTCACATCCATTTAATATTGCATCTTTTGGAGTCATTATTCTCTCTTGGTCATCAGCTACAGACCACTTAGGTCTTACACCTGGACATACAGTTTTAAAGTCTTCTCCACATAACTCTTTTATAGCCTTAGCTTCCCATGGTGAACAAACTATCCC
The DNA here is from genome assembly GCF_000799075.1 of Cetobacterium sp. ZOR0034. Classification (NCBI taxonomy): domain Bacteria; kingdom Fusobacteriati; phylum Fusobacteriota; class Fusobacteriia; order Fusobacteriales; family Fusobacteriaceae; genus Cetobacterium; species Cetobacterium sp. ZOR0034. The sequence goes on along the minus strand of NZ_JTLI01000061.1, from coordinate 9,926 downwards.
ATCCATTCCAGCTGTTTTAGTTAACTTAGCTAAGTTTAATGCTAAATCTTTTAATGAAAGTTGACTTTGGAAAGTCTCTTTTAATCCCTCTTCTGAGAAACTTGTTAAGATTGTTACAGCTATCGATAAAATCTCTGGGTTTATCTCTTTTACTCTTTTTGCTACAGATTCCATCATCGCTCTTCCACCACTTGCATGAACATTGAACATAAATACATTTTGTCTTGCTGCAAACAACGATGCCATAGTTGTTGTATTTGGAATATCATGGAACTTAAGATCTAAGAAAACTTTCTTTCCTTTTTCTGTTAAATAATCTACCATTGCTCCTTTTGAGTTTAAGAATAATTCTAATCCCACTTTATAGAATGAAACCGTATCTCCTAAAACTTCAACTATATTTTTTGCATCCTCCATGTTTGAGTAATCTAATGCTATTATTAATTTATCTTTAATATTCATAATCTTAATCCTCCCTTAACTTTCACTTCTTTTTACTTTTATTTACAGTGTGCTGCTCCAATTATTTCTCCGATATTTTCTAGGTTGTTTTCTTCACAGAATTTTTCCAATCCGGCTTTTATCTCTACAGGTAAAACTGGATTTGTGAATAATCCTGTTCCTAACGATACCATTGTTGCTCCTGCCATCATGAACTCTATTGCATCCTCTGTAGATGATATTCCACCCATTCCAACTATAGGAATATTTACATTTTGATAAACTTGATATACCATTCTTAAAGCTACTGGCTTTACCGCTGGTCCAGAGAATCCTCCAAAAGTGTTCCCTAATACTGGCTTTCTCTTTTTTATATCTATTGCCATTCCAAGTAGAGTATTGATTAAAGAAACTGCATCTGCTCCATTTTCTTCTACTACTTTAGCTATATGAACTATATCTGTTACGTTTGGTGATAACTTTACAATTAAAGGTTTAGTTGTTACCTCTCTAACTGCCTTTGTTACCGCCCCTGCAACTTCTGGTTTTGCACCGAATGCCATTCCACCATCTTTTACATTTGGACAAGATATATTTAACTCTATCATATCAACTTCAGGAATCTGTTCAACTCTTTTAGCTATCTCTACATATTCCTCTATAACTTTTCCATTTATATTTACAATTATTGGTGATTCTATTCCAGAAGCTTTTATATTTTTTACAATAACCTCTTCGAAATAATCAATTCCTGGATTTTCAAGTCCAACACAGTTTAGCATTCCACCTGGAGTCTCTGCTATTCTAGTTCCATAGTTTCCATCTCTAGGCTCCATTGTTATTCCCTTTACAACAATTCCTCCTAAAACATTTGGATCAAAGTAATCTTTATATTCTAAACCAAATCCGAAACATCCAGATGATGTTACCATTGGATTTTTAAACTCTTTTCCTAAAAAATTTGTTTTTAATCTATTCATACTTCCCACTCCCTTATTTTCCACAGCTACATCCAGTGTTTTCTTTTGGATTTACATCTACTATTATTTTTGAATCAAAAACTGGTCCATCATGACAAACTTTTTTCATACCGTCTAACGTTTTTATTGAACATCCTACACAAGCCTTAACTCCACAAGCCATTCTTTCCTCTAGTGAAACTTCACAGAAAACTTCAGCTTTTTGTGATGTTGCCGCTACAGCTTCCATCATCTTATGTGGTCCACACGTTTGCACCATATCTATTTTCTCTTCAGCTAAAACTTTGCTTAAAACTGATATTACATTCCCCTTTTCCCCTAAAGAACCATCATCAGTTGTTATATATGTTTTCACTTCATCTAAGTTTAAGTTTCCTAAAATATTTAAAGCTTCCTTGCTTCTTCCACCAGCTATAAATATTACTTCATTTTCTTTTTTCAACTCATCTATAAGCAATTTTGTTGGAGCAATTCCCATTCCCCCTCCTACAACTACACATCTTTTTCCTTTTATAGAAGTTGTAAATCCAGTTCCTAAAGGACCTTGGATATTTAATGAATCTCCAGCTTTAAGAGTTGCAAACTCTTTTGTTCCTCCACCTTTAACTTCGTAATAAAACTCTAAAATGTTTCTATCCTTATCTACATAGTGAAGACTGATAGGTCTTCTTAAAATTCTTATTTCATTATTTAACTTTAGCATGAAAAATTGTCCAGCTTTTGAATGTTGAGAAGCTTTCGCTGACTCTATTTTCATTAAGTAATAATTTTCTCCAACTTTATGATTTTCTAATACTTTGCAATCTTCTAAAAACATTTTTCCTCCCAAATCTATCTTCAAATTTTTATTTTTTTATATCTTTATTACAATAGTAACAATACTTATGGTCTTTATCTACAACATATTTGTTATCTGTTTCTTCAAATTTTGTTATACACTTTTGATTCTCACAAACAATCTCTTCTGATTTTCTGATATCTTTTTCTAACATCTCACTTTTAGTAACCTCTACTAATCCCAATGCAATTGAGAAGATTGCTTGTCTTGCCGGAACTCCATTTGCTGCTTGTTCAAAGTATTTTGCATGCTTTGTATCATCTAAATCGATTTTAATCTCATCTACTCTTGGTAGTGGATGAAGAATTATCATCTCATCTTTACACTTTCCAACTATACTCTCTTTATCTATTACATATACTCCAGCTACTTTCTCATAATCTTCTATCTTATCAAATCTTTCTTTTTGTATTCTCGTCATATAAAGAACATCTATCTCTTTTAATATCTCTTTGTAATCAGATATTATATGATACTTTATCCCTTTTTTATCCAACTCTCTTGTTATATACTCAGGTATTTGAATTACTTCAGGTGCTATAAAGTAAAACTCACAGTTGAACATCTCTAATGCTTTTGTCAATGAGTGAACCGTTCTTCCATACTTTAAATCTCCTACGAAAGCTACCTTTTTCCCCTCTATACTTCCCAACTCTTTTTGAATCGTATATAAATCCAACATCGTCTGACTTGGATGCTCATTTGCTCCATCCCCTGCATTTAATAATGGAACTTTTGAGATATCTGCTGCAAAACGAGCTGCACCATCTCTATTGTGTCTCATAACAATTACATCCGAATAAGCTTCTGTCATCTTTATTGTATCTCTCAATGTCTCACCTTTTTTTAATGAAGTTGCATCTGGAGAATCAAACCCTAAAACTTTTGCTCCTAATCTATAAGCCGCTGATGTAAATGATAATCTAGTTCTTGTTGAAGGTTCGAAAAATAAGCTTCCAACTATTTTATTTTTCAAAAGTTCTTCATTTTTCTTCTCTAACTCTTTTGCCACTCTTAAAACTTCTAAAATATCCCCTTTTGTAAAATCTTTCATCGAAATAAAATCTCTCATTTTTCCTCCTTAGAAAATTTGATTAAAAAAAAAGGAATAGAAATTACAAATTAATGTAACTTCTATTCCATATATTAATATTAAAATCAAAAGATAAAAATAATGAAAATAGCGCTTTTTTCTTTTTTTCTTCTTGCTTAAATCCAAAAATACTTAACGATTTCTTCACTTTTTATCCTCCTCGTTTTTTTTACACTTTGAAAAGTATAACATACGATTTTAAATTTGTAAAGCAATATTTTTTAATGTTTGAAGTAGATAATCGACCTCATCCTCTGTATTAAAAAAACCAAATGAAAAACGAACTGTTCCTGTTTCATAAGTTCCAATAGCTTCATGAGCTAATGGTGCACAATGATATCCAGGTCTTACCAATATTCCAAACTCCTCATCTAATATACTTGAAAGATCTCCAGAATCAACCCCATCCATATTTATACTTATAACCGGGGCTTGATTCTCTGTAAAACTTTTATAAACTTTAACTTTCTCTAATCGCTCTAAACCTTCTAAAAATTTAAGAACTAATCCATCTTCATGTTTTTTTATATTTTCTATACCTATCTCTTGTATAAAATCTACTCCTGCTCCTAAACTTATAATCCCAGGAGTATTGAGAGTTCCGGCCTCTAACATCTCTGGCATCTCTTTAGGTTGTCTCTGAAGCTTTGAAAAACTTCCTGTTCCTCCCTCTAGAATAGGTTCAATTTTAATACCTTCTCTCAGCGCAATCACTCCTATTCCTTGAATTCCAAAAAGTGATTTATGACCTGTTAAACACAGAATATCTATATTATCTCTTTCCATATTTATATCGATATATCCTGCACTTTGAGATGCATCAAGTATAAAAAGTATTCCATTTTTTTTACAAATATCTCCTACTTCTTTTATCTTTTGAATTGTTCCATTTACATTAGATATATGGTTCATAACAACTGCTTTCGTTTCTGGTGTTATGGCTTTTTCTAAATCTAAATATGTATTTATAAATGTAAGTTTTATATCTTTTTCATCTCTCATATAATACAACGGTCTAAGTACTGAATTATGTTCAAAGTTTGTTGTTACTACATGTGCTCCTTCTGGAATTGCTCCTTTTATAGCAAAATTTAGTGATTCTGTCGCATTAGCTGTAAACGCAACATTCAAACTATTTCTAACTCCAAAAAAATTGGCAATTTTTTCTCTGACCTCATATATTTTTCTGGCTACTTCTAAAGCCTTTCTATGACCTGCTCTTCCTGGATTAGCACTATACTCTCTTACTGCAATTCCAACTGAACTATAAACTGCTTCAGGTTTTGGGGAACTTGTAGCTGAATTGTCAAAATAGTAAGTTTTCATATTTTTCTCCTCTTAAAAATAATAAAGAGAGGATCTCTCCTCTCTTTTTATATTAGTTTATTTTTGCAAAAACTTCAACTATATTGTATAAATGATCTTTTATTCTTCTATAGTTATTTAAGATATCCATATATCCTGTACTTAACATTGCTGGCATTACATTTTCAGAAACATGCTCTAAGTGCTCTGCTCTTGCTCTCTTATATTCATCTTTAATGTAGTTACACTTTTTAATAGCACCTATAAATAGATCCTTATCTCTTAATTCATAAGCTCTATTGATATCATTAAATAGGTCTTCAACATTATTATGTAATTGATTTAAAGTTGCTCTCTTATACTCGTTTAACTCAATTCCATTATCTTGCATCTTCTTTAATGTCTTTGCAATTCTTAATAAGTAGTCACTTATCGTTTCATACTCATCACAAGTTTGTAAGTTTTCTCTCGTATCCTCTGTATTAGCACAATCTAATGTTCCATTTAAAATATGGAAGTTTACATCTGAAATCTCTTTTTGGAATAAATCTAAAGTATCCTCTAACTTTTCAATTTTTCCAACTTGAGTATCAATCTTCTCTTTTCCAGAAAACACGCTATCTAAGTCTGCAAAAATCTCTTTTATTTGAGTTCCCATAGCTAAAATCTCTTTTTGAGTTTGCTCAACTACTACTGATGGAGTATCCGCCATTAATATGTCTAAATGAGTTACTCTCTCTTTAGCTACTGGTGAATCTGATTTTACAACTTTACATAAGAAATCAGCTAAATATCCTGTAAACGGAATAAACATAACTACATTCAACACGTTAAACATTGTGTGAGCGGTTGCAATTGCTGCTGTTAAGTTATTCGCTGGATCTAATAAGTTCTCTAAGAACATCAAATATGGTCTAAAGATTGTTGTGGCCCAAACTACTCCAGCTATATTTATTATCGTATGAGCATACGCTGCTCTTTTTGCATTCGCTGTTGCGTTTAATGAAGCTAACAGTGCAGTTATTGTAGTTCCTACATTCTCTCCTAAAACTAATGCTACTGCTGTTGGATAATCAATTAACCCTTGAACAGCTAAAGTTATCGTAATTCCTAGTGTAGCTGATGATGATTGAACTACCGCTGTTAAAAGAGCCCCTACTGCAGCTGCTTTTAAAACACCAAAGTAAGTATCTGCTGTAAATGCATGGAATAAAGCTACGAATTCAGGTAATGATCTTAATGGTTTTAATCCATCACTCATTAATTCTAATCCGAAGAATATTAATCCTAGTCCCATTATTGCCATAGCTCTTGTTCTAGCTTTTTCACTAGTGAAGAACATCGTTGATATAGCTGCTGCTCCAGCCATTGGAAGTCCATACTTTCCTATTTTTAGAACCAGTATCCATCCTGTTATTGTTGTTCCAATGTTAGCTCCTAATATAACCCCTAAAGCTTGCTTTAGTGTTAATAATGAAGCGTTTACAAATCCTATTGTCATTACAGTACTTACAGATGATGATTGAACTAATGCTGTTACAAACACTCCCATTCCGATGGCCATAAAACGATTTGTTGTAAGCATAGCTAAGATTTTTTTCAATCTTTCTCCTGCCATTTTTTGCATTCCTTTAGACATGTTCTCCATTCCATATAAGAATAGACCCAGTCCTCCTAGAACCTTAAAAAAGATATCTAAGTACATTTTTCCTCCTAAATTCTATTTTTTATTTTAATTTTTTTTTGATTAAATAGTCAATTAGCTAAATTCTATCACGTATTTTAAAAATTGTAAAATAAAAAACCCAAATTTAACTTAATTTTTACACATTTTTAACATTAAACTTTATTTTTAGTATTAAAAAAAGGGGTATTTTATTTTCATACCCCCTTTCAATCCTTTATTTAGTTAGTTTCTTTAAAACAAAAAAGTAATTTAGATTTATTTTTTCTCAAGTTTAAATCCTGCAATTTTATTTACAACAATCGCAATTGCTCCATCTCCTGTTACATTACATGCAGTTCCAAAGCTATCTTGAGCTAAGTATAATGCAATCATTATAGATGTTAATGTCGGAGGGAATCCTAACATTGTCTCTATTATTCCTAAGGCAGCCATTACTGCTCCACCTGGAACTCCTGGTGCTGCAACCATTGTCACACCTAACATCAATATAAATCCTAGCATTGTTCCAAATGTTACTGTCATTCCATTTAACATCATTATTGCCATCGCACAACTTACTAAAGTTATTGTACTTCCTGATAAATGAATTGTTGCGCATAAAGGTACTACAAACTCCGCAATTCCTGGGTTTACACCATTTTCTTTAGTTTGATTTAAAGTCACTGGTATAGTTGCAGCTGAAGATTGTGTTCCTATGGCTGTAAAATATGCAGGTAACATATTTTTTATTAAAACTATTGGATTTGCTCCTGATAATCCACCAGCTATAAAATACATTATCAATAAAACTGTAATATGAAGTAAAATTATTACAGCAAATACTTTTGAGAATACAGATAAAATTGTTACAACTTGACCTGCATAAGTCATATTTGCAAAAATTCCTGCTATATGTAATGGTAAGAATGGAATAATTATATTTCTTATAATTCCTTCTACTATCTTTTGGAATTCATTCATTACATCTTTAATTGCATGACCTTTTGCTATCGCTATTCCTATTCCTAAAATAAACGCAGTTAATAGTGCTGTCATAACATCCATTATTGGAGGCATATTTATTGTTAAATAACCAGATAGTAATGAGTGCTCTGGATTATCAGCAGTTGAAATCATAGATCCTGTTTTTAATATCATCTTAAACACTGCCGAGTTTACAAAGTATGTAAACGACCCTGATAATACTGTCGAAATATAAGCTATTGCCGTTGTAATTCCCAATAGTTTTCCTGCTCCAGTTCCAAGTTCCCCAATTCCCGGTGCAACAAACCCTATTATAATAAGTGGTATTGAGAACTTTAAAAAGTTTCCAAAAATACCGTTAAACGTTGCTAATACTCTTACAGGCATCTCCATTCCTAGCATACCCACACCAATACCGATTATAATCGCCAAAATTAATTTTGGTAAAAGACCAATTTTTTTCATTTTTTCCTCCCAGCGCTAAAATTTGTTTATTAAAAGAACTAACTATATAATTAATACTACATTTTATCCGGATTTGCAAACTTTTTTTGTATATATGTTAGAAAATTTGTATTTTTCTTATATATGTAATATAATTAAGATAAAAAATCTTAATTATATTAAGGGTTAAGGATGTGAAATATGATAAAAGGTAATGTTGAGGGTATTAGAGACTCCATTTTAGCTGAATTAGATACTATTTATAGTATGACAGTTGAAAAAGGTAAACTTGTTAACCCTGAAATTGTTGCACTTATTACAGATATGACAAGAGTTATTAATCGTGAAATTAGTGTTTCAATAGATAGAAAAGGAAAAATTTTAGAAGTTGCAATTGGAGATAGTAATAGTGTTGAACTACCTATTCTTGAGATTTCTAGTAAAAAGTTGAGTGGAGTAAAAGTTATACATACTCACCCGAATGGATATTCTAAGCTTTCTATGATTGATATTTCAGCTCTTTTAAAGTTAAAGTTAGATGCAATCTTAGCTATTGGAGTTGGAGAAACTGAAATTACAGGTATCAACGTTGGTTACTGTAAAATTGAAAATCAAGAATTAACTTACGAAGAGATTGAAAATCTCTCTTTAGAAAAAACACTTTCAATTGACTATTTAGATAAAGCTTTAGAAATTGAAGCTGAACTTAGAAAAAGTGATGTTGTTGAGGATGATAGTGAATATGCTATTGTAGTTGGTGTTGATTCAGAAGAAAGTTTAGACGAACTTGAAGAATTAGCTAGAGCATGTGAAGTTAATGTTGCTGGAAGAATATTCCAAAAAATTAAAAGAATCGATAACATTTTCTACATAGGTAGTGGTAAAGTTAAAGAGCTAGCTCTATTAAGACAGATTAAAAATGCAAATCTTATAATTTTTGATGAAGAGTTAAGTGGAGTTCAAATTAAAAACTTAGAAGCTGTTACTGGATGTAAAGTTATTGATAGAACTATTCTAATTCTTGAAATTTTTGCTAGAAGAGCAAGAACTAGAGAGGCTAAAATTCAAGTAGAGTTAGCTCAACTTAAGTATAGAAGCCACAGACTTATCGGTTTAGGAAGTGTTATGTCTAGAACTGGTGGTGGAATCGGTACTAAAGGACCTGGAGAGAAAAAGTTAGAAATTGATAGAAGAAGAATAAAAGATGAAATCTTTGCTCTTAAACAAGAATTAGAGAAAATTAAAAAAATTAGAGCTCTTCAAAGAACAAAAAGAGAAAGTTCTGGTATTCCTAGAGTATCTCTTGTTGGATATACAAACGTTGGAAAATCAACTCTTAGAAACCTTCTTGTAGATATGTATCCAAGTGATAACACAGTAAAAAAAGAAGCTGTTTTTGCTGAAAATATGTTATTTGCTACTCTTGACGCTACTACAAGAACTATGATTTTACCTGATAAAAGAATAACTGCTCTTACTGATACTGTTGGTTTTGTTAGAAAACTTCCTCATGATTTAGTTGAAGCTTTCAAATCAACTCTTGAAGAAGTTATTTTCTCTGATCTTTTAGTTCATCTTGTTGATGCTTCTAGCGATACTGTGATTCAGCAAATCAAATCAGTTGAAAATGTTTTAACTGAACTTGGAGCTTTTGATAAACCTACAATTTTAGCTCTTAATAAATGTGATGTTGCTACAGAGGAACAGATTGCTAAATTAAAAGAACTTTACTCTCATATGGAAATTGTTGAAATAAGTGCAAAAAATGAGGTAAATATAGATTTACTTTTAGATAGGGTTACTGAGGCTCTACCTAGAACTATGAAAAAAATAGAACTTTTAATTCCTTATTCTGAAAGTTCTATCAACGCTTATCTTCATAGAAACGCTATTATTGAAAGTGAATCATATGAGGGAGAAGGTACATTAGTTGTTGCAACTGTAAGTGATGAAGTTTACAATAAATGTTCAAAATTTATTATCAAAGAAATTTAATTTTTTAAAAGTCGATTTATTTCGACTTTTTTATTTTTTATTTTTTATTTTTTTAAAAAAAGTTGTTGACATTATTCTTATATTATGATACTATATTTTTGTGATTGCGGGAGTAGCTCAGTTGGTAGAGCGTCAGCCTTCCAAGCTGAATGTCGCGAGTTCGACCCTCGTCTCCCGCTC
>NZ_JTLI01000060.1 GCF_000799075.1 Cetobacterium sp. ZOR0034 | reverse complement strand
GTAGCTCAGTTGGTTAGAGCGCATGCCTGTCACGCATGAGGTCGCGAGTTCGACCCTCGTCACTCCCGCCATTAAAGAAATTTAAAGACGTATTTCTACGTCTTTTTTTTATTCTATAGATTTGTAATTTTTAAAATCTCTTTAAAAATAGAGATTGTATCTTTTAGATTTATAGATTTAGTTGAATCATTTTCTAAGATTTCAGCTGAATCACTCACATAAAATAAAAGATTAGTAGGATTTGCCGATGGTGAAAGAGAAACACCCTCTTTTAAAATCTCTATTTTAGGGAAAGGTTCGTGTTTGAAATCCTCTAACAATACAATATCAAAATCTTTAAAATAGCTTAAGTATTGGAAAAAATTATTATTTATTCGATCTTTCAGAAGAATGTAACTATTTTTAGAGAAAAGTAGGCTTCCCTTTGCGCCACCTTTATTATATCTATTTACATCTTTGTCTAAAGCACCCAAGTCATATTCAGGACTAAATTTTATAGTTCCAACTTTGTAACCAGCATCATTAAAATGTTTTAATAGTTCTTCAATCAACATAGTTTTTCCACTATTTTTTGCACCACAGATAGCTATAAAAGGTGTATGTCCTAGAAAAATAGAGTTAAATTTCAATTCTTCCTCAGTATCAATACTTTTTAGGAGTCTATGAGAGTCAAAGGTAGTATTACTTAAAGATATATATTTTACATTCAGCTCAGCTAAAAGATCTTGAAGTCTGTAGTTTTTATCCATAATAAGTCCTTCGATAGTACTCAAAGAACTTTTATTATAGATTCCAAATAGTGGATAAGTTTTCCCTTTGCTATCTTTAATTATTACAGCATCGTAGTCGTGTGAGGCAAATTGTAAAATAAAATCAACAAACTCTTTTGTAATATTTGGCATGTCACAAGTTGTAACAAAAATAAAGTCTGATTTTGTACTTAAAAGTCCTTGGTATATTCCTTCAATAGGTCCTGAGTTTTCAGAGCTATCAGTAACTATTGTTCCTCTAGGTATTAAAAAGTTCTGATTTTTATTTATTGAAACCATAATGTTTTCAAATTTTTCAAGATCATCAGTTATTTTTTCTAAAAAGGTTCTACTCTTGTCATATTTAAGTAGGGCTTTGTCTAGAAAGTTCATTCTAGAACTTTTTCCACCAGCAAGAATCAAAGCATCAATATTTTTAATTTTATCCATATATTTACCTCCCACGGTTATATTATGATGAAATACTTATATTTTTTATCAGGACTGAAGGAGAACCAACACCTGATAGATTAAACTTTAGATCACTTCCAATAAATTCAATATTTTTTAAAAGTTCAAAGAAGTTTCCAGCAGCTGTTATTTGGTTTAATGGTTTTGTAATAGCCCCGTTTTCTATAAGGAATCCCTCTGTAGCAAGAGAAAAATCTCCAGAGATAGAGTTTAATCCAGAGTGTAAACCAGAAAAACCAGTTATAAGTATACCGTTTTGAATTTTATTAAGAAGAGTTTCAAAACTATTTTCCCCTTTATTTAAGTAAAGATTAAATGTAGATATTCCCATAGTTCCTTTATACCCACCTTTAGCTGCATTTCCTGTAGTTTCAACACCATCTTTTTTACTAGTTTTAAGATTGTGTATATATGTTTTTAAAATTCCATTTTCGATTAAGTTTTTAGGTTTTGTTGGAACACCCTCTGCATCAAAAGGAGCACTTCCATAACCATCTTTGAGATGAGGATTATCAATAATTGTGACTAAAGGATTTGCAACTACTTCATTAAGTTTTCCTTTGAATTTTGAAACACCCTTTTGGACAGCTTCGGCAGAAAATATTCCACTCATAGAACCTAAGAGATCAGCAAAAGTATCATTTTCAATAATAATATCATACTCTTTACTTTCTATAGATACAGAGTTTAATTTATTTAAAGCTTTTGTAACAGCCTCTGTGGCTAATTTAATAGGGTCCATATCTGAGAAATTTTTAGCCACGATATAAGCGGCATCATTTTTTATAGAATCACCATCTTGAGCAACAACAGCTAAGTAAGTGTAAATTGAGTTACCTTTATGATATAAGTCTAAACCTTTGGAATTTTTTATTATATTTTCTCCCTTACCGCTTCCCATCATACAGTAATTTACACTTTTTATTCTGTTGTCCATCTCTAAAGCTGTCTTTTCAGCTTTTAAAAGAAACTCTATTTTTTCTTCAACAGAGATATCTTCTAAAGACGAACTGAAAGAATCTATTTTTTCATATTCTTTTTTCTCTCCGTAAGTTTCTATAACATCTAGATTTTCAATAATTTTACCGTTTGAAATTGCTCTTTCGATTAGAGGTAAGATATCCTCCTCTTCAAGAGATTCAGTATATGAGTATCCCATTTTCCCATCAACTTTAGTTCTGAAAGAGATTCCCATGTTTTGAGAGTTGCTATAAGTATCAACCTCTCCTTTGAATACTTTAATAGTTTCACTCTCTGAAGATGTAAAATAGATTTCAAACTCCTCTAATTTTAAATTTTCAGCAGTTTCAAAAACTTTATCTATAAATAATTTTGTTTCCATAAATTCCTCCAAAAATAGTAGTTAATAGGATTATACCCTTTAACTTTTAAAATATAAAGAGGAAATTCTAAAATTAAGCATCTTTCTAAAAAAAAAATCATGTGGTATACTCTAGTAAAATGGAATAAAAGGAGAGAAAGAGATATGATAGATAAGTTTTTAGTTGAAGATATATTAAATGAAGCTCTTTGTACTGGTGGAGATTTTGCTGAAGTTTTTGTTGAAGATAAAAGAGGAGATTCATTTTATTTAGTTGATGGAAAAGTTGAGCAAGCAATATCAGGAAAAGATTTTGGAGTTGGAATAAGAATATTCAAAGGAGTTTTTTCTGTTTATGCTTATACAAATGATATGAACAGAGAAAATTTATTAAAAACAGCTCAAAAAGCAGCAAAGGCTATAAAAGGAACAAAAGAGGATATTGTTATAAACCTTGTTAAGCAAGATATAGAGAATAGACATAAAATTGTTTTAGCACCCGGAAGCGTATTAAAAGATGATAAAATTTTAATTATGAAAGAAGCTTACGAAGCAGCAAAAAACTATGATGAGTGTATAAGTCAAGTTAGAATAAACTACGGAGATTCAACTCAAAATATTTTGGTTGCGAATTCTGAAGGTGTTTGGGCAGAGGATAGTAGAACAAGAAGTAGATTGGGAATAGAAAGTATAGCTTCTGATATGAATGATATGCAAACAGGATCATATAGACCAGGAGCAGCAAAAGGATTTGAGTTTTTTAAAGAGATAGATGTAAAAAAATATGCAAGAGAAGCTTCGAGAATAGCTAAAACTATGCTTGGTGCAAAATATGCACCAAGTGGAAAGATGCCTGTTATTATAGAAAATGAATTTGGTGGTGTTATTTTCCATGAAGCTTGTGGGCATGGATTAGAAGCTACGAGTGTAGCAAAAGGTCTTTCAGTGTTTGCTGGAAAATTAGGTGAAAAGGTTGCAAGTGATGTTGTGTCAGCAGTAGATGATGGTACATTAGTAAATGAATGGGGATCATCAAATATTGATGATGAAGGAACACCAACTAAGAGAAATCTTTTAATAGAAAATGGAATTTTAAAAGGTTATATGGTTGATAAACTAAATGGAAGAAGAATGGGAGTTGAAAGCACGGGAAGTGCAAGAAGAGAGTCGTATAAATATGCTCCAACTTCTAGAATGACAAATACATTTATTCTGAATGGAACTTCATCTTTAGAGGAGATGTTAGCTGGTGTTGAAAATGGAATCTACGCTAAATATATGGGTGGAGGTTCTGTTAATCCAAGTACTGGAGATTTCAATTTCTCAATAATGGAGGGATATTTAATAGAAAATGGAAAAATTACTGAGCCTGTAAGAGGAGCAACTCTAATAGGAAATGGTCCAGAAGTACTTCATAAAATCGAGATGGTTGGAGATAATTTATCTCATGGTCAGGGTATGTGTGGATCGGTTTCAGGAAGTATTCCTGCCAATGTGGGGCAACCGCGTGTTAAAATAAGTGACATCGTAGTTGGAGGAAGATAGGTTTTAAAGTTAAAGACAGAGAATTATTTCTTTGTCTTTTTTTATTTTTATTTTTTATGAAAATTATTTTTTATTTTTCTTGAAAATAAAACTTTTATATAATATAATGGATAAATGAAAAAATAAAAAATGATAAATAAAAAAAATAGTTGGAGGGAAACGAAATGAAAAAATTGAGTTTAAGTTTAACAAGCAAAATCTTTGTATCATTAGTTTTAGGTATTATAACAGGTTTAGTTCTACATCCAATGAAAGGAAATGCATTTGTAGAAACATATCTTATTAATTTTTTATTTAGTTTTTTAGGTTCAGGATTTATGAGAGCTATAAGAATGATAGTAGTTCCTCTAGTATTTTGTTCTTTAACGGTTGGAGCTGCAGGGGTTGAAGATGTTAGAAAATTGGGAAGAGTTGGAGTTAAAATATTAGCTTTTTATCTTGGAACAACAGCGGTTGCGATAACATTAGCTTTAGGATTAGGAAATATAATAAATCCAGGAAAAGGGATTGTACTTTCTGATATAGTAGCTTCAAAAGTTAGCGTAGGAGAAAGTAAGCCTTTCGTAGATATACTTCTTGGAATGATTCCTGTGAATCCTGTTGAGGCGATGACAAAAGGTGATATGCTTCAAATAATAGTATTTGCAATACTTTGTGGAGTTGGAATATCTCTTTTAGGAGATAGAGTTAAAACTATAAAAAAAGGCATTGAAGAAGCAAACAATCTTATGCTAAAGCTGGTTGAACTTATTATGAAGCTTGCACCTTATGGAGTTTATGGACTGATAGCTAAAACATTTACAACACTAGGATATGCAGCTATGTTACCTCTACTAAAATATTTCTTAGGTGTTATTGCAGCACTGATTATTCATTATTTAATTACTTATCAAGGTTTACTTGTTTTGGTTGCAAGATATAATCCAATAAAATTTGTAAAAAAATATGCTTCAACAATGGTCGTTGCATTTTCGACTTCTTCGAGTAATGCTACAATACCAACATCTTTAAAAGCTATGCAAGAAAATTTTGGAGTTTCTAAAAGTATTTCATCATTTACTATTCCTTTAGGAAGTACGATAAATATGGATGGAACAGCAATAATGCAAGGTATGGCTACAGTATTTATAGCGCAAGCTTATGGTGTTGAATTAACTATGGGAAATTATATAACAGTTATTTTTACAGCAACTTTAGCATCGATAGGAACGGCGGGGGTTCCTGGGGTTGGACTTATAATGTTAGGTATGGTATTGACTGAAATAGGATTACCTTTAGATGGAATAGCTTTAATAATGGGGATAGATAGACTTTTAGATATGTTAAGAACTGTTGTAAATGTTACTGGAGATGCTGTTTGTACTTTGATTGTAGCTAAGACAGAATCTGAAATAGTAGAAGTAGAAGAGGATAGTTTTGGAAGTGTAGAAGCAGAATCTTTATAAGATATGAGAAAAGAAGCAGTTCTAAATTTTGAACTGCTTCTTTATCTATTTAAAGAAAAATATATCCAAATATTGTTGCAAGAATTAAAGAAAAAATAACTCTCTGAATCCAAATTATAATTAAATCAGTTATTTTAATTTTTATATCAGTAGATAAAATACAAGGAATAGAAGCAGAGAAAAATAAAATTTCAGAGATAGAAACAATAGCAACAACATATCTTGTAATTAAGTTTTCTTGAGTAACAAACATTGCAGGCAGGAACATCTCCGCAATACTTGTAGATAAAGCTTTAGCTACTAATTCAGGATTATTAAAACCTAAAATTTTAGTAAAAGGAAGATATATATATCCCATAAAATCAAAAATAGGGGTATATTTAGCTAAAATTAATCCAAGAAGACCTATCGACATGATTGATGGTAAAATTCCAGCGGTTATAATAAATCCATCTTTATAATTTTTAAGAAATTGAGTTAAGATAGAGTCATTATTTTTTTTAGCACTATTAACTCCTGAAATTAAAGCTTTTTTAAATAGATTACCTTGAATTATTTCCTCCTCTTCAAATTTATTATTTTGATAGTATGTATTTGGAATTTTATTTAATGGAAAAATCCGAACTGTTATAGCTGTTACAAGAAAAGTTATAATGATACAAGTCCAGAAATAGAAGTTCCAAATCTCAGTTAAATTTAAAGTTTTTGCAACGACAATCATAAAAGTAGCTGAAACAGTAGAAAATCCTGTTGCGATTATAGCAGCTTCTTTTAAAGTATATTTTCCATCGGTATAAACTTTATTTGTGATAAGTAATCCGATAGAATATGATCCTACAAATGAAGCAACAGCGTCAATAGAAGATTTTCCAGGAGTATTGAAAATGGGGTTCATTACTTTTTCCATGAGTATCCCCATAAATTCAAGTAATCCAAAGCCTACAAGAAACATAATGAAAGCTCCACCAAGAGGAATAACAACGCTCAAAGGTGTTACAAGCTTGTCAAATAAAAAAGGCAACATATCTTTTTCAAATAAATAATCAGGACCAACATTAAAAAAAGTTAAAGTTCCAATTAATAATCCGAAAATTTTTATAGAGGTAAAAATAAATGTAGTCTTATTTTTTAGCCATTTTTTTTGTATAATAGGGTTAAGAGCACCGATTGCCATTAAAAATAAAACATAGATTTTAATAAAGTTAGGAAAACTTGAAACTATAAAACTTGCAATGTGATCTAAAGGAATAGTATTTTTATTTTTTAAAGTAATTGGAATAAAAAACATAAAGATACCAATAAAATTTAGAAAAAAATATTTTGTTAAATCTATTTTTTTTAAAGTTGTAGCATTACTCATCATATACCTCCATAATTAAAATTTATTATTATTTAAAAATACATTAATAAATTATATAGCTCAAAAAATCAAAAAAATCAAATTTATTTAAAAAATGTTTGTTTTTAGATTTTTAAGCTCTACAAAAGAACGTTTAAAATGAGTTTTAAAGGTCTTCAAAATGATTAATCTTTAATTTTATAAGAGATCAAAAAACCAAAGGTCTTAAAATCGATTTAAAAGGCTCGTTTTTTTGGAGAATATTTTCTTAAAACATTATAAATCCTCTCTAATTGAGTAAGTATATAAAAATAAGCTATTACCTTCAAAAAATGCAAATTTTTGATAAAATTTAAAACTAAAATACCTCTCTAATTGAGGTGTTATAGATAACAGAAATTAAGTATAATTTGTTATAAAAAAAGAGAAGAGAATCTCCAAATTTTGGAAATCCTCTTTTCTTTTTTGTTAAAAAATATATCCAGCTCCGAAATGGGGAGTTAAATTACTCAAAATTTCAGCTCCATCTTCAGTAATTAAAACCATATCTTCAATATTGAAACCACCTAATTTTTTTATATATAAAGGGACTTCAACACAAAGAATCATTCCTTTTTCAAGAACTCTTTCTTCGGAAGATGTTATAAGTGGTGCCTCCCAAGTAGAAGGCCCCAAGCTAATACTGTGTCCTAAATGTCCTCTTTCATACTGAGGATATTTAGTCTTAACACATTCAAATCCAATGTTGAATATATCCTTTATCTTAACTCCAGGTTTCATATTTGAAATCATCAACCTTTGTGCTTCAAATAGTTTTTCTTTAAGTTCAACAAGCATCGGATTTTTAGTTCCAACAATCCATGATCTAGCAAAATCTGTTGTATAAAATTCAAAAGGTTTATTAACTCCTCCATCATATTTAAAAACATCACCATCAGTTAATATTTTTTCAGAAGGTAAACCTAGGATACTTGCATTTTCGCCAATAGAAAACATACTCCAGCTACTAGGAAAAACATTTGTATTTTTCATTACATCATTTATATAAATTTCAGATAACTCCTTTTCCGTAATACCTATATTTAAATTATTCATAACTTTTAAAAGAGCATTATCTTGAATATTGATAAGTTCTTTAAAAATTAAAATCTCCTCTTTCGTTTTTACACTTCTTGATTTTACAAGATGGCTAGAGATATCTATAAATTCTGCATTTGGAAGTAAAGTTTGGAGTTGTGTGAAAAAATTAATTGGAACAAAATCTTTTTCTATTCCAATTTTAATATTTTCAGATAAATCCATTTCATTAATTATATGATTAAAAATTGTTTTCTTAGCATTTTTGACTAAAGTTTTATTTTCTGAGATCTCCTCTTCAGATTTAACACCAACCCAAGTGTCATAAGAAACAACTTGATAATCTTCATCTTTTAAATATTTAAGTACATTTTGATATTCATAATCCATAACCATAAGTTTAGTAAAAATATTTTTTGGATTAAAATTCATTAATATACAAGCCATGTTTGCCATTCTTGAAACGGTATGTTGGTGTGATGAATAACCTGAGATATAATAAAAATTTTCAGGTGATGAAATTAAAATAAAATCAAGACTCAACGTTGAAGAAACAATTTCTCTAAATTGTTTTTCTGTATCTCTCATAAAGAACTCCTTTTAATTAAACTAATGGAAGTGCTCCAGGTCCTAAAGGAAGCCCAAGCATATACCAAACTGCTAAAAGTAAAGACCATCCAATTAAAAATGCCAAAGAGTAAGGAAGCATTGTTGAAACTAAGGTTCCCATACCAGATTCCTCGTCATACTTTTGAGCAAATGCTACAATTAATGGGAAAAATGGCATAAGTGGTGAAACAATGTTTGTACTAGAATCTCCAATTCTATAAGCCATCTGAGTTAACTCTGGAGAAAGTCCAACTTTATAAAACATTGGAACAAATATAGGTGCCATCAAAGCCCATTTTGCGGTATCTACTGCCATGAAAATATTGATAAAAGCAGTAAAAGCTATAAAGCTTATAATTAAAGGAAGTCCAACAAATCCTGTTCTTTGAAGAAGCTCAGCACCCTTAACAGATATGATTGTTCCTAAGTTTGAATAAGTAAAGAATGCAACAAATTGTGCGGCAAAGAATATTAGAACAAAGAATCCAGAAAGTCCAGAAATACTTTTGATCATTAAATTTATAATATCTTTATCATTTTTAATTTTGTTAGCCCCAATTCCAAAAGCAATTCCAGGAATTAAGAAGAATAGCATCATAAAGAAAATAATTCCACTCATGAAAGGAGATTGCATGATTGCTCCTGTTTGAGGATTTCTTAAAATAGAGTTTTGTGGTAAAAGCATCATAAGTACAATAAAGATATAAATAACTAAAGATGTTAAAGCCCATTTTGTACCTTTCTCCTCTTCCGAAGTTATACTATCACTGTGAATGAATTTAGAATAATCATAAGCAGGTAATCTTGGTTCAACGATTTTTTCTGTAATAAAACCACCTATAAAAGTGATTAAAATTGTTGAAGCGATAGATATGTACCAGTTTCCTGTTGGATGTACAACATAGTTAGGATTAATCATAGCCATAGCTTGAGTTGATAGTCCTGCAAAAACAGGATCGTTAGTTCCTAAAAGAATATTTGCACTCCATCCACCAGAAACACCTGCGAAAGTTGCAGCTAGCCCAGCGATAGGATGTCTTTTAAAACTCATGAATAAAACTGCTCCAAGTGGAACAAGAACAACATATCCAGCAGATGATGCTACATTAGAGATAATTCCTAAAAACACAACAACATAAGCAAGAGCTCTACTGTGAGTTGAATGTGCAGCTTTTCTAAGAAGTGTACTTAAAAGTCCAGTTCCTTCAGCTACTCCAACCCCAAGCATAACAGTAAAAACAGTTCCTAAAGCAAAAAAACTAGTAAAATTACTAACAACTTTTGGTATCATAAATCTTATTCCATCAACACTTAAAATATTAATAGCTTTAACCGTTGATTCAACCATCTGTTGTTGTTTAGCATCAAACACTTCATATGTTACTTGAATACCAGCTTTTGTAGCAAGCATAGATGCAATTGCAACAATTAGTGTAAGAATAAAAAATATGGATGCAGGATGAGGAAGGGAGTTTCCAACCTTTTCTACTTTATCCAAATACTTTATGAAAAAATCCTTTTTATCGTTTGTTTTTTTCATTTTTAATACCCCCTCATAAAATATTTATAAAAAATATTATATCATCTATGTAAAAAAAATAAAATGTTTTTTTATAGAACAATTATTCAAAAAAATGAAAGACCTCTGTGGGGGGGACAGAGGTCTTTCGGGGGGGATTAAATTATTTTATTAACACTTTATTATAATATTTAGACCACAGGTTTTATAAAAAAGTTTTAAAAATAAAAAATTATTTATTTATTTTTAAAAAATCTATTGTGAAGTTGAAAACTTCAATATTTTCAGAGAGTACTTCAGCGATCATAGCTTTATCATATTCAATCTCTTGAAGAACATTAAAGATATCATCCCAAGGAAGATTGCATCCTTCAGCTTCCGGAAAACTATGAAGATCACATTTTCCATCATTGTCACTGACATGGGTATGTAATAAATAATCTTTAACATCATGTGTATATTCTATTAAATCCTGTCCTGATCTATGAGCATGAGCATAGTTCAAACAAATTCCAAAAGAATCTGATTTAATCTCTTTTATTAAAGAGATTAAATCTTTAGATTTTACACAAATTTCATTATCTAAAACAAGATTTTCAATAGCGATTTTAAGTTTGTAGTTATTTTTTTCAATTTCAGATTTGATAAAATCAAAAATTTCAAGACTTAGTTTTTTTATCTCACTTTTTTTACTATGAGCAATATCTAAAAGAAGTCTTTGTGAGACGAAACGATTATTTTTAGGAATATCCATTTGTCCAATTGTACCAGGATGTATAACGATTAAATCTATTCCAAAAGAGTTAGCGTAAGTCAAACACTCTTTAAGGTGTTCCTTTATAATGTATCTAAAAAATGGAATTCTACTACCAAAATCATAAAATGTTGGAAAATGTAATGAGAATTTTATATTGTATGTATTTTTTAAAAATTGAATTTGTTTTAGATACTCGTCTTCATATTCTTTATTTAAGCAATCATGTTTATACCAATTTATTTCTAGGTGTTTAATGTTATTTTTTTCAATAAAATTTTTGCAATAATCTTGAAAGTCATCTCTATATTTATAGTTAATACCAATGTTCATAAGTTTCCCTCCTTTATTTTACCTTGTTTTTTTAGCTTATCTTATGAGGGTTAAATAGAAATTAAAAAATGGTAAAAAAGAGGTAATTTAACTTGTTTTTTACAAAAAAGTGAAAGACCTCTGTGGGGGGGAGTACAGAGGTCTTTCGGGGGGGATTAAATTATTTTATTAACACTTTATTATAATATTTAGACCACAGGTTTTATAAAAAAGTTTTAAAAAGATTAAATTATTTTATTTTTTAACTAATAGCATATCAACATGTGGAATATCGTCTTCTAAATATACTTCAGAAATAGTTTTAAAACCAAAAGATGAATAGAATTTTTCTAAATAATGTTGTGCCCCTATAGTGATAGCGTCAACTTTTTCAATCTCAAAAAGTTGTTTTATAGCAGCTTCAACGATAAGTTTTGCAAGTCCTTCTCCTCTAAATTCCTTCGAAACTAGAACTCTTCCAAAAGATGAAGTTTCATAAGATATTCCAGCTGGAATAGTTCTTATATATGCAGCGATAGCATCATTCTTTTTTATCATAATATGTGTTGATTTATAATCTTTTCCATCTACGTCGTTGTAAGGACAATTTTGTTCTACTACAAAAACTTCTGCTCTCACTTTCAGTATTTCATAAAGTTCAGAAGATGAAAGTTCATCAAATTTTTTTATAACTGTTTTCATAAAAAATTTACACCACCTTAAAAAATATTTATTAAAGAATATTAGTTGATTATACAGGAGTTGAAATAAATTTGAAACAAAATTTTAATTTTTTTAAAAAAAAATATGACTTTTTTTTCTAAAAGTGTGCTATACTTTCGGAAAACAAATTTTTTTATGGAGTGGGGAACAGTGAGAATAAAGAAAATTTTGAATAATAATGTTGCAATTTCAGAAAATATAGATGGGCAAGAGATTATTGTTGCTGGTTGTGGAATAGCGTTTAAGAAAAAAATTGGGGATGAATTGGATGAGTCTTTGATAGAAAAAGTTTTTGTATCTTCAGATAATCAAACAAAGAAAAAAATACAAGTTTTACTGGATGAAATTCCGATTGAGTATATTAGAATAACTGATAAAATAGCAAGATATACAAATGAAGTTTTTAAAAAAGAGTTGAATGATATCACGTATATAGGGATAGCTGATCACATTTATAGATCAGTGGAAAGATTTATAACTTCTGGAGAGTTAGTAAATGGACTTTTGTGGGATATAAAAAGATTGTATAAAGATGAGTTTGAAGTTGGACTATATGCATTAGAAGTTATAAAAGAGGAGTTGAAAATTCAGATGCCTGAGGATGAGGCGGCTTTTATTGCGACACATATAATCAATGCTAAATTGAAAGAAACAATTCCAAATGTAATCGATATAACAAAATTGATAAATGAGATTTTAAATATTGTAAAATATAATCTATTGCTAGATTTGGATGAAGAGACTCAATCTTGTTATTATTTTATAAATAATATAAAGTTTTTAGCCCAAAAGGTTGTAAATAACAGAAAATCTAAAGATATTGGAGAGTATGATCAGGTGTATATTGCAACTACAAAAAGTTTTCCAAGAGAGTATTATTGCGTTGAAAAGATAACTGAATTCATAGAAAGAAAATATAAATATCTATTGAATATAGACGAAAGAGTCTTGTTAACTCTACAAATTGTAAAAATTAAGAACGAAAAAAACTAAAAAAGTTTGACATGCGAAAAGTAATGTGTTACTATAAGTTAAATTATAAAACAAACAAAAAAACATATAAAACAGGATTGTTACTGTAAGAAGGCAAAACCTAAGCGAGATAGAGATTTATTTTTCTATTTGCTTAGGTTTTTTATTTTCTATATCAGGCAAGACCCATTTATAAAAAATTAAATGGAGGAATGTGTTATGTATCAAGAGTTAGGAAAATTGATTTTAGAAAATGTTGGAGGAAAGGAAAATATTTCAAACGTAACTCACTGTGCAACAAGACTGAGATTTAACTTGAAAGAGTGTAAAAAGGTTGATGTCGATAAGATTAAAGTTGCAAAAGGAGTTATTGGAATAGCTGATAGCAATGGTCAGTTTCAAGTTATCATTGGAAGTGAGGTTTCAAAAGTTTATAAGGAGATTATAAAAATCATAGGAACTATTGAAACTGAAGGTAATTCTTCTGAGAAAAAAAGAGGGCTTGTAGGATTCTTTGAAGTAATCTCAGGAATATTTACACCGATTATCCCACCACTTACAGCAGCAGGAATGTTAAAAGCAGTTTTGGTATTAGCAACTACTTTTGGATGGTTAAATAAAGATAGTCAGACATTTTATATATTCAACTTTGTAGCGGATGCAGCCTTTTTCTTCTTCCCAGTAGTTTTAGGATATACAGCAGCAATAAAGTTTAAATGTAATCCATATATGGGAATGTTAGTCGGAGGGGCCTTAATCCATCCAAACTATTTGGCGCTAGTAAATGCAAAAGAAGCGGTTTATTTTTTAGGAATGCCTTTAAGGCTTGTTAATTATGCTTCATCTGTTGTACCAATTATAGTAATTGTTTATGTTATGTCTTTTGTTGAAGAGTTTGCAGATAGAGTTTCACCGAAGTTTATAAAGTTTTTCTCGAAGCCGTTATTAACAGTTTTAATAATGACACCTCTTGCTTTTCTTCTATTAGGACCAATGGGTTCAATTGCAGGGGAAGGATTAGCTTTAGGAGTGGAAAAAATAAATGGATTTGCTCCGTGGTTGATTCCAGTAATTGTAGGAGGAACATCACCGCTATTAGTTATGATAGGAATGCACTATGGATTAATTCCAATTGGGTTTAATGAGTTGGCAGTAAATGGATTTGATACGGTTGTAGGTCCAGGGATGTTAGTTTCAAATATTGCCCACGGAGGAGCAACACTAGCAGTAGCATTAAAAACTAAAAATGCAGATTTAAAGCAACTTGCTGGAAGTGCTGGATTTACAGCTTGTTTAGGAATAACAGAACCTGCTATGTATGGAGTTACAATGAAATTGAAAAAACCACTTATAGCAGTAATGTTAGGTGGAGGTTTAGCAGGATTATATTGTGGAGTTATGGGTGTTGTACGTTTCTCAACAGGGATTCCAGGTTTAGCATCACTACCAGTATTTTTGAGTGAAACAAGACCTATGAATATAGTTCATGCAGCAATAGCAGCAGTAATCGCCTTTTCAACAGCGTTTATATCAATGTTTATAATAGGGTTTGAGGATATTCCAAATGAAAATTCTGAAAGTGTTGAAGAGATTAAAGAAAATGAGATAAAAATTAAAAAAGAGATGCCTGTAGATGGGGTTATTCAAGTTAAATCTATAGCAAAAGGAGAGGTTATAGAGCTATCGAGTGTGAAAGATGATGCTTTTGCAAGTGAAAGCTTAGGAAAAGGTTATGCTATAGTACCTGAAATAGGGGAGATAAGTTCTCCAATTGATGGAGTGGTGAGTTCGATTTTTGCAACGAAACACGCCATAGGATTAGAGGGTAAAGATGGAACAGAGATTTTGATTCATGTTGGTATAGATACGGTAAGATTAAACGGAGAGCATTTTGAATCTTGTGTAAAAGAGGGAGATACAGTAAAAGCTGGTGATATCTTAGTAAAGTTTGATAGAGATACAGTTATGAAAAAAGGATTTGATATCTCAACTCCAGTTATAGTAACAAATTCAAGTGATTATACAGAAGTGGTAGTTTCAAAATTTGGAAAAGTAAATGTTGGAGAAAACGTATTGGCGTTAGCATAGAAAGCACTATATAGGAGGAGAGTTATGAAAAAAATAATACCAGAAAACTTTTTATGGGGAGGAGCTGTCGCTGCTAACCAATGTGAAGGAGCTTATTTAGAGGGAGGAAAAGGATTGTCTCCTGTGGATATATTACCTGGTGGAATTCCAGTAAGAAAAGAGGCTTTAGCAGATGTTAGAAAAACAATAGAAACAACTTATGACTATTATCCATCACATGTTTCAATAGATTTCTTCCATAGATATAAAGAGGATATAAAATTATTTAAAGAGATGGGATTCAAATGTTTAAGAACGTCAATTTGTTGGGCTAGAGTATTTCCTAATGGAGATGATTTAGAGCCTAATGAAGAGGGGTTAAAGTTCTATGATTCTTTGATAGATGAGCTTATAAAAAATGGAATAGAGCCAGTTATTACAATAAATCATTTTGATACTCCTTTAGAGTTGACAAAAAAATATGGCGGATGGAAAAATAGAAAATTGATAGAGTTTTATACTAGATATTGTGAGGTTCTTTTCAATAGATATAAAGGAAAAGTAAAGTATTGGATGACATTCAATGAGATAAATATGATTCTTCATATACCATCGTTTGGTGGAGGTCTTGTTTTTGAAGATGGAGAAAATAGAGAGCAATGTATGTATCAAGGAGCACACTATCAACTTGTAGCAAGTGCCTTAGCTACAAAAATTGGTCATGAGATAGACCCTGAGAATATGATAGGGTGTATGTTAGCAGCAGGAACTGTATATCCAAATACTTGTCATCCAAATGATATTTTGATAGCTCAAGCAGCAAATAGGGAAAATTATTTCTTTATTGACGTTCAATCAAAGGGAGAATACCCAAGATATTCAGAGAGATTGTTTGAAGAGATGGGAATAAAATTGGATATAACTGATGAGGATAGAAAAATTTTAAAAGAGAATACTGTTGATTACATTGGATTTAGTTACTATTCGAGTAGATTGAAAAGTGCTGATCCAGAGGTTATGAAAAATATAAAACCTGGAAATGCTTTTAAAACTTTAGGAAATCCATACTTAAAAGAATCAGAGTGGGGATGGACAATTGATTCTGTGGGACTTAGAGTGACTATGAACGATTTATATGATAGATATGGAAAGCCATTGTTTATTGTAGAAAATGGACTAGGAGCAGTGGATAAAGTTGAAGCGGATGGAAGTATAAATGATGATTATCGTATAGAGTATTTAAAACTTCATATTGAACAGATGAAAGAGGGAATCAAAGATGGTGTTGAACTTATAGGTTATACTCCTTGGGGATGTATAGATTTAGTTAGTGCTGGAACTGGTCAAATGAGTAAAAGATATGGGTTTATCTATGTAGATAAAGACGATAACGGTGTTGGAACTTTAGAAAGAAGTAGAAAAAAATCGTTCTATTGGTATAAAGATGTTATCTCAGCAAACGGAGAAAATTTATAGATAAAAAGAGGGTTTCCCAAATTTAGTGTAAATTGTAAAAATTGAATATATATATTTTACCTTCTTGGCTATTAATTT
>NZ_JTLI01000059.1 GCF_000799075.1 Cetobacterium sp. ZOR0034 | reverse complement strand
GCGGTGAAAGTCGCATGCACGGTGTGGAGCAGGGGAAAAGGTGGAGATAACTTCAAAGCCTTACCTATTGCTATAATTGTTTGTGGACGAGAATGTAGATGTAATATATATTACAACACCTCATAATACTCATATTGATTTTATGTTAAAAGCGATTGAGAATGGAAAGCATATTCTTTGTGAAAAAGCTATTACGTTAAATAGCGAAGAATTAGATAGAGCTATTACTTTGGCTAAAGAAAAAAATGTTGTATTAGCTGAGGCTATGACAATTTTCCATATGCCAATTTATAGAGAGTTAAAAGATAGGATTGATTCTGGAAAATTAGGTGAGCTTAGAATGATTCAATTAAACTTCGGAAGTTATAAAGAATATGATATGGAAAATCGTTTCTTTAATCCCAATCTTGCAGGAGGAGCTCTTTTAGATATTGGTGTATACGCAATATCATTTGCTAGATTATTTATGTCTGCGAAAATAACACAGGTATCGAGTCAAGTAAAATTTGCTCCATCAGGAGTGGATGAGCAGGCTGGAATACTTTTGATGAATGAGAAACAAGAGATGGCAACAATAGCTTTGACACTACATTCAAAACAACCTAAACGTGCTGTAATATCTTGTGATAAAGGATATGTTGAAATAATGGAGTATCCAAGAGCTCAGAAAGCTACAATTGTTTATACAGAAACAGGAGCCACAGAGATCATTGAAATAGGAGATACTAAAGAGGCTCTTTATTATGAAATGCTTGATATGGAAAAAGCTATAGCGGGAGAATCTACAATTACTCGTTTAGAAATAACAAAAGAGGTTATGGATATAATGACAAATCTTCGTAAAGAATGGGGATTAGTTTATCCTGAAGAAAGAAAATAAAAATTAATTAAATTAAAAAAGTAGATGTCTTAAAATTATTTTTAAGATATCTACTTTATTTAAAAGTTTATTTTAGTTCAAAAAATTATTTTGAATAGAAATTAAATTAGCTTGAATCGTTTCTAATTTAATTAAAAAATTACTTTTTTGATTAATATGAAAAACAGCTTGTTTTTCCCATTTTCTAGATTCATATAGATTATTATTTAATAAAATATAACACTCTTGGCAAAATTCAATATAATCTTTATAGAAATCCTTAATATTTTTGAAATTCTTTTTTTTCTTTAGATAAAAAAGTAAAAGTTGCTCTTCAGCGCTAAGTTTTGTAATATTATTAACAAATTCTTTTTTGCCTTTCATAGTAATAAGAACATCATTTAAAAATTGAAGCACATCACTATAAGTTTTAAATTCTCTGATAAAACTGTCAAACTTTTTAAATTTTTCATAATCCCATTTTAGATCTCTACTCATATTCACTCCTTGTTCACTCCTAACAATTTTTGTGTAATTTTTAGGTAAGTCTCCTGACTTAGAATCATTTTACTCCTATCCTTCCCAGAACATAGTATTCCAGTGGTTAACATAGTTTCATCCTCATTACAGTAGCGGAGGCTGTGTAGGAATCTCACCTACTTCCTTGTTATGCCTAAGCACCTAAAAATTTTAAAATTTAATTTTTTCAATACTTTTATAACTCATTTTATATGGTTTTGTCAAATTATTTTTTTAATTAATCTATACAGATACTAATAGATAATATATACTATAATAAAAAATATACAAGAGAGAGGAGATAAAAACAAATGAATATGAAAACTATTTATTATTTTTCAGGAACTGGAAATACATTATATTTAGCAAAATTTTTAAAAGATAATTGTTCATACAATTTAGTAAATATAGCTGAAGTTTTAGATAAAAATATAAAAATAGAAGGCGAAGTTGGTTTTTTATTTCCGATATATGCTATGGGGATTCCAAAATTAGTTGAAAAGTTTATAAAAAATATAGAGATAGGTGATGCTAAATATATATTTGCAATAGCCACATGTGGAGGAAGCGGATATGGTATTCCATTTCAACAAATAAATAATATTTTAAAAAATAAGAGTACTAAGTTAAATTATTCAGAATATTGTCATATGCCAGATAATTATTTAAAGTTATTTAAACCTTTATCAGAAAGTGATGCCAAAATTGATCTAGAAAAATCTAGTTCCAAAATGAAACTAATTTCAAAAAATATATCTAATCAACAAAATAGTTATAATAAAAGTCACATTATTTTATATCCAATTTTTTTACTTATATATAAATTTTGGAGATTAGGATTGAAGAGAACTCATAAAAGTTTTGAAGTGAGTAAAGAAAAATGTATCACTTGCAAAATCTGTGAAAAAGTTTGTCCTGTAGATAATATTAAATTAGAAAATGAAATTCCGAGTTGGCAAAATAGCTGTGAAGAGTGCCTAGCTTGTGTAAATCTTTGTCCGACAATAGCAATATCGTGTGGTAAGAAAAGTAAACATAACATGAGATATAAAAATCCATATATATTAGTAACCGAATTAATAAAACAAAAAAGTGGTAGTTAAACCACTTTTTATTTTTCAACCTTTATTTTCAGCACTGCCGTTTTGATAAGCTATTGCGGTATCAAAAATTAATTCCTATCTCTAAAGCATTTTTTATATTTTATAACATTTACCCCTGTAGGCCCCGAGTCGTTTTTTTTGTCCTTTTGCACCAATTAGCCTTTTTAGTCAATAAAATCAAGAGATACCAAACTTTGATATCCCTTTTTTATTTAATTTAGACTTTCTTACAGTTTTTTTAAAATATTTATATCAGTTTTTTGTTCTTCAATATCAAATTTTTGATTTTTTTCATTGAAAAACACTTTTTTAGGCATTAATACTTTTTATTTATTTAAATCATTGATTTTGTTAACTCAATCAAAGAAAAAGTGACTTTTTTCGAAAAAAATGAACCAAGGCCTTATACTGTGACTGATATAATAGATTGTAAGATTTCGTGAGAGAACAATGTAAATTTTTGTGAGAGGAGAATGCTTGATTTTTTCTAAAAAATATTGTAATAAAAGTAGTCATTAAATTACAAGGAGATGACTGCTTTGAAAGGACTGTATATGTTTGAAGAAATTAAAAAATTAAAAGAATCTCAAGTTGCTAAACAATTAAATATTGATACTAGAACTGTTAAAAGATATTGGAATATGAGCGAACAAGATTTCTTAAATCTTGTAAAAAAACTTAATGAAAATAAATCAAAATCAATATTAGATCAATACAAAGATGAAATATTAGGATTTTTAATAACTTACAAAGATTTTACCGCTGCTCAAATTTATGACCGTTTAAAAGAACAGCATATTAATTTTGATTTATGCAAAAGCAGTGTTAGAAATTATGTCGCTAAATTGAGAGAAAAAAATAATCTTAATAAAAAATTGAAAGAACGTGAATATGTAGCTGTAGAAGAACTTCCTATGGGGAAGCAAGCGCAAGTGGATTTTGGAGAAATTATTCTTTATGATGTTGAAAATAATCCTGTAAAAGTATGGACTTTTGCTATGATGTTATCACATTCAAGATATAAATATGGATGTTGGCAAGATAAGCCATTTAATGCTCAAGATTTTGTAGAGGCTCATAACAAAGCTTTTCAATATTTTGGAGGTATTCCAGAAGAGATTGTATATGATAGAACTAAAGTTGCTTTAGTAAATGAAAATGAAGATGGAACCTTTAAGCTCTGTAAAGCTTTTGAAGAGTATGTTAAAAAAGTTAAGTTTAATCCTGTGTTCTGTAAGCCTTACGATCCTGAAAGTAAAGGGAAAATAGAAGCTGTTGTTAAATATTTTAAGTTTAATTTTGCAAACCATAGAACGTTTAAAGGTATCGATAATCTTAATGCAGCTTTTCATAGATGGTTAGAGGGTACAGGAAATACGAAAGTCCATCAGACAACAAAAAAAGTGCCCTCAGAAGTATTTTCCCTGGAAAGACAATACCTTTCTGATAAGCACTTATCTAAAGACATCCCAATTATACAACACAGAGTGAAAAAAGACAATACGATTTCTTATGAAGGTAATCGTTACTCTTTACCGAAGGGAACATACAGCGCTCATAAAGATATAGTTTTAAATATTGTTGGTGATTTACTTGAAATTAAAACGTTAGATTTAAATTTAATAATTTCATATAAAATGGCTACTGGAAAAGGAAAACTGATTCAAAAAGAACCTTATCATAGACAGATTGATAAAGAAGTTTCAGAACTAAAAACTGAAGTGTTTGAACAGTTTAAATATAATGAGCGTATATTAGAATACATTGAAAAATTAGTAATATCTGATCCTAAAAATGTTAGAAGAAATTTAGTTAAGCTACAGAAACTAGGAAATGAATTTTCCTTAAATGCTTTAGTTGGAGGAGTGGAATATTCTCTTTTAAAAGGTGATTTGTCATTAGGAACATTATCTTTAAAAGTTAAACAAAACTCTTTTTCTGTTAAAAAAGAGGAAATTTTACAAAGTGATTTAATTCCAAAAATTTGTGATGTGAATACACGTAGTATTTCAGAATATCAAAATATACAGGAGGAAGGGTTATGAAGGATTTAGATATTTTAAGAGATATGGCAAACCAACTAAAACTTTCTACTTTAAAAACTAGTATCATGAAATTCATCGAAGAAGCAGAACAAGGAAGTGAAACATATAAAGAGTTTCTTTTTAAGATATTAAAAGCTGAAGTTGAGCGTAAAGAAAAGGATGCTTTAAGAAATCGAATTAAAAGAGCAAGATTTCCTTATACAAAAGAGGTTGAATCTTTTGATACAACTTTTCAAAAATCGATTGATAAAACTAAGATTAATATTTTGAAAGAGATGAAGTGGATTGATAACATGTATAACTTAATCTTCTTTGGTCCACCAGGAGTCGGGAAATCTCATTTGATGATAGGATTGGGCTATCGCGCTACAGAGTTAGGATATCATGTATTATTTTTTACTATGAGCGAATTAATATATTTTTTAAAAAATAAGAACAATTGTAGGAAATCCAAAGAAGTAATAAATCGCTTGAATAAATGTGATGTGCTAATGATAGATGAAGTTGGATATATTCCACTAACTAAAGAAGATGCTAATTTATTCTTTGAAATAGTGAGTGGATTACATGAAAAGACATCAATTTGTATAACCTCAAATAAAGATTTTAGCCAATGGACAGAGCTTCTTCAAGATGAAGCTCTAGCCACGGCAATATTAGATCGGCTAGTTTATAGATGTCAGGTTTTTAATCTGAAAGGTAACAGTTATCGACTTGAAAATAGAGAGACTATCTTCAAGTAAAAACTTACAAATACCTCTCACGAAAATTTGTAAACCCTTATCACATTTTTTTACAAATATGATTGACGTTCACAATACTTTCATAGTTTTAATTTTATTCCCATTTTATTATCGTTTATTTGTAAAAACTGTGGAAATATAGATTATGAGAAAATTTCTTTTAAACGATTTACCCCATCTATAATTTCTGGAATATCTGTAGTTGCAAAACTCAGTCTGAAATATTGATTTTTCTGATTATCTAAAAAGAAAACATTTCCAGAAAGAAGTAGAATATTATTCTCTTTACACTTTAAGTAAAATTGACTCGAATCTATTGTATCATTTAGTTTTATCCAAACATAAAAACCACCATCAATATTATAAATAACATCTAAAAAAGGTATCTCTTTTAGTTTCTCAGTTAAAACAAGATATCTTTCTTTATAAATTTTGATTAGATTTTCTATATGTAATTTGAGAAAATTACCTTTCAAAAAATTAGCTAAAACTTTTTGATCAAGAGCTGATGTCGATATATCTGTGGTAAACTTAACAGTCACTATTTTAGAAATAAGCTCAGTTGGTGCTATCATATATGCTAATCTTAAACCTGGCATAATTATTTTAGAAAATGATTTAATGTAAATAACAGTCTTATTATCAGAATCTAAAGATTTTATAGAGGTTCTAGGGCTATTGTAAAATGAAAGCTCTGATGCAAAATCATCTTCCACAATCAAAGTGTTATATTTTTTAGCTAATAAAATTAACTTTTGTTTCTTTTCTTCACTCCAAGAAACACCTGTGGGACAGCTAAAATCCATTGTCGTATATATAAAGGATATTTTTTCTTTAGATAAGATTTCTTCCAATTGAGTAAGATTAAAACCATCCTCTTCCATTTCTACAGGATAAATTTTACAATTTGTTTTAAAAGTATTTAAAGCACCATGATAAGTTGGATTTCCTACAACTATTTTATTTTTTCTTTTAGACGAAAGCGTTTTTAATATCAAATCCAATCCTTGCTGTGAACCGCTAGTTATTTGTATATCATCTTTAGATATAAGAATCCCTTTATCTTCAACAGTTTTCTTAATGACTTCTCGAAGCTCATCTAAACCTTGAGTAGGATGGTATAACATAATTTTAGGTCCATCCTTTTCTAAAACATCATTATATAATTTTTTAAAAATTGGAAATGGATAAACATCTTCTGAAGGAGTTCCACTTGCAAAATTAATAAGATTATTTTGTTTTAATTGACCAACTTTAAAAGTTTCAATAAGATTATTAGATGGTGTATTGTAAAATAAAGATTCTTTAGATTTTACAAATATTCCAATGCCACGTTTTTTTATAATATATCCCTCTTTTTCTAAAAGAGTAAAAGCTTTCATAATTGTAATATTATTTAGTTTATACTTTAAAGCAAGTTGTCTAATTGATGGCAATTTAGAGTTTTCTGGA
The DNA here is from genome assembly GCF_000799075.1 of Cetobacterium sp. ZOR0034. Taxonomy (NCBI): domain Bacteria; kingdom Fusobacteriati; phylum Fusobacteriota; class Fusobacteriia; order Fusobacteriales; family Fusobacteriaceae; genus Cetobacterium; species Cetobacterium sp. ZOR0034. The sequence continues at coordinate 3,580 of NZ_JTLI01000059.1, read as the reverse complement.
TATTCATTTTTTTCAATTTTATTTTTTAAATCTTCATAAATTTTTAAGTAAATAGGTATTTTCTTTTCTGCTGAGTTATTTTTCATAAAACCTCCGTCTGTAGTACTACAGTTTTTGATATATAACATTGACATAACTGTTATAGTTTTGTAGAATTAAAAATATATTTCACCGACAACACTGTTATACTATTTTTTTTAATATTTGTAAATAAGAAATGAGGAGAAAAGGATGAATATTTTAAATTATGTAGGAAGAACACCAATTGTAAAAATTAAAAATTTATACGGAGAACAATATCCTGATATTTATTTAAAATTAGAGGAATTTAATCCAGGGGGAAGCATTAAAACAAGAGTTGGTTTTGAAATGATTAGAGACGCTGAAGACAGAGGGGTGTTAAAAAAAGGTGATACACTTATAGAAGCAACTGGGGGAAATACAGGTCTTGGATTGGCAATAGCGGCTTCTTTGAAAGGCTATAAATTAAAGTTAGTTATTCCAGATAATTTCAGTAAAGAAAAAATAAATATTTTAAAAGAATATGGTGCTGAAATTATTTATTCAAATCATGAATTAGGTAATAACTCCCATCTAATAAAGTTAAAAGAAATTTTAAGTGAAAATAAAACATATATAAATTTAAATCAATTTGAAAATATTTCTAATCCAAATTCACATTATCTTTTCACAGGAAAAGAAATCATTAATTCATTAAAAAAGATTGATTATTTTGTATCTGTAATGGGTAGTGGGGGAACAATTGCGGGAATATCTAAATGTTTAAAAGAACATAACTTAGAAACAAAAATAATTGGAGTACAACCAGAGGGGTGTGATATATTTAATGGTATTTTTATTCCACATAAAATTCAAGCAACAGCAGTTGGAGTAATCCCCAAATTTATAAATAGAACTGATATAGATGAGATGATATCTGTAGATTATAATGAAGTACAAATTATTAGGGAGCGTTTAGCAAAAGAACAAGGGATTTTTGTAGGAATATCATCTGGTGCAAATTTATTAGCAGCATTAAAACTTTCTAAAAGTTTAGATAAAGAGAAAGTTATAGTAACCATTTCACCAGATAGTGGTAGAAGCTATTTATAAAAAACGGAGGGGAAATATGCTAAAAGTTAAATTACTTAATAAAATTTTAAAAATAGCTAATAAATATGAATACTTTAAGATTTTTCCAATTGATAATATCTTAGAAAATGCCTATGAAGATTTAATTTCTTTTTCTGAAAAGGATCCAAGTAGTAAAAATAATCCCGAGTATATTTTAGAATCTTATAACTCTTATCTGAGTGTTTTATATTATAGAATAGCTAATTCAATAGTAGATAATAATTTAATTTTAGCAAGAAAAATTACAGAAGATTCTAAAGTTATCACAGGAATAGAAATACATCCTTGCGCTAAGATAGGAAAAAGATTTGTGATAGATTACGGAGTAGGAACTGTGATAGGTGAAACTAGTATTATCGGTGATGATTGTTACATACTACAATCAGTTATATTAGGTGCTGATAAAATAGCTAATAACAAATTAGGAAATAGACATCCTATAATTGGAAATAATGTTGAAATTGGTGGATTTTCAACTTTAATAGGCTCTATTAAAATAGGCGATAACACAAAAATAGCCCCACATTCAATAATAAGAAATGAAATTCCTAAGAATTCAAAAGTTCTTTCTCTAGGAATGGTCCAACTCATAAAAAATGAAACTTTAAAAAATATAAATTTTAACGGCTACATTAAAAACGATAATCATATAGTTCTTTACTTTGATGAACTAAATCAAAGATTCATGAATATTTATATAAATGACAACTTAATTAAAGATGATTTAGTTATTACTGAAAATGAAATAATTGTAAAAACTTATAAAAATCAGATAAATAAATATAAAATTAATTTTACAAATAATGAAGAGTTTTTATTAACAATTTAAAAGGAGCGATTATGAAAACAGAAAAAATATATTATAAAAATCAATTTCAAACATTTTGTGAAGCAGTTTTAATGGAGAAAACAGAAAATGGACTTATATTTGATAAATCTATTGCTTATCCAGAGGGTGGTGGGCAGATAGGAGATGTTGGAGTTTTAATCAGATGTAAAGATGGATCTGAGATTCCATTTTATAATACAACAAAAATTAAGGGAAGAAATCTTTTCTTAAGTGACTTTCCTAGTATAAAGGTAGAAAATCAAATTGTTCATCATATAGATAGTAATTATGAATTCCAAAAAGAAGAAAAATTTCTTATAAAGTTAGATAGTGTAAAAAGAGCTCAAACAACTCTTCATCATTCTGGTTTACACCTTGCTTTAATGGTATTAGAAGATATGTTTCCAGGTATTGATAAAAAAATAGCTGGTGCTAAAATAACTGATAAATATGGAAGACTTGATTTTTCAATAGATTTCAAATTTAGTCCAGAACAAATAGCTAATATAGAATCTCGTTGTAATGAATATATAGATAAAAATATTCCAATAAATATATTCTCTCATCCAGAGGAAAATGAGGCTCTATATTGGAAATGTGACAGTTATATCGTTCCTTGTGGTGGAACTCATTGTGAAAATACAAAAGATTTAGTTGGAATAAAAATTAAAAGAAAAAGCATTGGAAAAACATCTGAAAGGCTAATTGTTGAATTACCTTTTAATGAAGAGTTTTTTAATTTATACGGTGATTCAAATGATTAAAGGAGCTTCAATTAATAGCACTTCTAAAGTTACCTTAGAAAGCAAATTTATATTATTAACCATTTTGGCAATTTGTTTTTTAGCAACTGGTGGAATCTTTGTAAAACTAAGTTCACTTCCACCTATAGCTACAGCATTTTATAGAATTTTATTTTCGATACCAATACTTTATCCGTTTGTAAAAACTGATTTAATAAAAACATCAAAAAAAGATAGGAATTTAATCTCTTTAGCTGGAATTTTTTTAGCTTTAGATTTAATTTTCTGGAATATATCTTTCCATTTAACAACTGTTGCAAATGCTAATTTATTAGCTAATTTAGTTCCTTTTACAGTTATTCCAGTTTCTTATTTTTTATACAAGAAACGACTATCAAAAGTTTTTATTATTGGGTTATTTATAACTTTGATTGGACTAGTTGTTCTTATGTCTGGAAAACTAAATCCAAATATAAATAATTTTAAAGGAGATATGTTAGCATTTATTACCTCAATATTTTATGGATTATTTTTATTAGTTGTTTCTAATATTAGAAAGAGAATAAATGCTATGACAATTATATTTATAAGTGGATTTGGAGGAGGACTTACACTATTTATAGCTATGTATGTGATAGAGGGATTACACTATCCAAAAAATATAAATGAAATACTTCCTCTTGTAGGATTAGCTTTAGTATCTCAAATTTTAGGACAGGGTCTTTTGAGCTATTGTATAGGAAAAATTGATATAACTTTATCATCTGTTTTAGTTTTAAGTCAGCCTATTATTGCAGCGTAACTACTCAGCTAGTAACTAATAAAGTTTAATAGGAAAGATACTTTTTTCAAATTAATGAAGAAAGTATCTTTT
>NZ_JTLI01000058.1 GCF_000799075.1 Cetobacterium sp. ZOR0034 | reverse complement strand
AAATTTATTTTTTTTTCAAAAATCATTTAATCTCCCTATTTAAGATAAAAGTAATTGAGCTATTTTATAAGCTTCTTCTTCCGATTTAACGATATATGTTACTTTTTCTTGTTTTGAATTTTTTTTAAAATAAAGAGTTACTTCAATTCCATTTTTTAAAGTTATTAATCTCATAAATTATACCCTCCTTGATTTTTAGAGGATAAAATGATATACTTCTATTGCCAGTAGGGGTATATCATTTTGAATACCTCTTTTTTTATTATAATTAAAGAATACTATATAATTTTTCAAAAGTCAACGCATATTTTAATTTAAATATTAAAATGCGTTTATTTTTTTAAATAAACTTTTAAAAATATATTGTTTATAGTTGTTTATATATTGTTATATATTGTTATATATTGTTATGTACAAAAAAAATGAAAAAAAAAAGCTTTCAAAGCCTTTATTTATAAGCGTTTATAATCAATTTATGCTTTCGTCATTAGGTGGGACTATTCTTCGTCATTAGATGGGAGTATTTATCAACACTAGATGGGACATCTTTCGTCATTAGGTGGGAGTATTCATCAACATTAGATGGGAGTATATATAAAATTGTATTTTTTTATCAACATTTATTGGGAGTATATTTTTTATAAAATAAAATTTCTTCATTAAGTGGGAGTATTTTTCTTGAAAATTATCAATATTTTAGGTATAATCTATTAGAATCTAAGAAAAAGCATAGAAAAAAGTGAGATATACCCATATAATGACGAAAAAATTGTTGGAGTTGATTTATGAAAATAACTAAAAAGAAAAAAAGCAACAATTTAAACTTTCAAGAGGTAATTGATACACCCGAAACAGAAATAGTAGAAGAAAATATAACCTTAGATGAAAGTTTTTTGAAAAATAGAGCATTGATACGTATGGATATGAATATAATTCAATATCCTATATTTAGTAAAAATACAAAGAGAAAAACAAATCAAATTGTCAAATATTATTTTAATAATAATCGAGATACGTATATTACTGTTACCCCAGCTTCAGGTTATCATATTCCCGGAGAGATGGAAGAAAAAGTTTTTATTGTTTTAATGAAAATAATGAAAGATCGAGGAATGCCACAGAAATTTTGGGTAACGTTGAGTGAACTAAAAAAAGAATTAGGACTCAATACAAATAGAGCTAATGAGCTTATAAAAAAAAGTTTATTAAGAATAGCTAATACATTTTATAGTTTTAAAAATACGATGTATTTTAATGAATTAAAATCTGTATTAAAAGAAGAGATAACAAGATCGATTTTTGAATTAGATATTGTTAGTTTAGAGAGAAAAGAAAATGCAGAAATAAAGGCACAGATAAATGACCGAAGAATAAAGGAGATTTATCAGATTAAGATATCAGATTTTTTCTATAAGAATATTTTAGCAAAAGGATATTTAGTTTATGATGCTGCAGTACTATTAGAAATAGAATCTAGTACAGCAAGAACAATTTATATGTTAATTGAAAAACTTAGATTTAGTGAAACATATTTAAAAATAGATGTAATCTATCTAATAAAAAGAATTCCATTAAAATTTGATAAAACAAACATTGGAAGAACTGTAAAAACTTTGATGAAAAGTTTTCAAGAATTAAAAGAAAAAGAATTAATAAAAGATTTCATTTTGGAAAAAGATGGAACCTGGGAGAACGCTGAAGTTGAAATCTTTTTCTATGATTTTACAGTTCAAGATAAACAACAAAGATTTTTTGATGATTTAAATGAGTTTAGACATCTTACTCAGAGTCAACTTTTAGTCAGTCATACAGAAAATAAGGATCTTCAAGAAGAGGAAACAGAAAATCTAAAAGAGTTTATTAATGTCACTCAAGAGATGATAGATGAAGTTTTAAACTTAATGCCGGCAAAAGCAAAAACTTTAAAAACGATGCCAAAAACTATAAAAGATTCTATAGAGTCTTATGGACTAGAAAAAGTTCAACAAGTTGCAATTTATATGAAGAAAAATAAAGTGGATAAAGTTAGAGCTTATTTTATAAAAGCTTTGGAAAACGATTGGACTAAAGATGAGGAAATAGTAAAACTACCACCTAAAAAAGTAATTGTTGAACAATTACCATTAGATGATCATAAAATTGAAGTTGATGATTTTATAAAAAAAGATTTTGAAAACAATTTCCAAAAATTTTTAGTATTAGATGATCAAGAGAAAGAAATTATTGAAAAAA
>NZ_JTLI01000057.1 GCF_000799075.1 Cetobacterium sp. ZOR0034 | reverse complement strand
TATTTATCTCCAGCTGATTATCAGAAACAAGTTGCATAATTTATAAAATTATGTTTAAAAACTTGACTTAATACCAAAATTTATATATAATGTAATTATACTAAAATATAAACATGAAAAATATAAATGTAAAGGGGTTATAAATATGCGCAAAGAGGTAGTTTTTAACTAAACTAACTGAATAAGGATTATTTTAAAAAGTATATGAAAAAATCTTGAATAACTCAAGGTTTATTTGTGGTAGAATCAATTATTGATATTACCATGTTTGTTTGTGTACTCTAAAAATAATCAGTATTATAATGAGCATGTTACACCTCTATTTGCAGAATAGGAAAACTGTGTTCTAAACACGGTATTTTTATGTCTATTTTTGCTACATTTATAGATATGGTATAAGATTTTAATTTGAATAGCTTAATAATAAGCTATATAAATTAAAGTTCTATATTTCATGTTTATATTTAGGTTATATAATTATGAGGCTGTAAGTGAATTATATTCATTTACAGCCTTTTTTTATTTAAGGAGATTATTTTGATGATTTATATATTTAAATATGAAGATTATGAAAAACAAACAAATTTTTTAAGAAATATTAGGATGGTGATGATTAATGGTTAATAAACTTTCAGCATATAAAACTTATTTATTATTTTCAGCTATTACAGCAATGTGTTTTTCGCTAGTAGCTACAGTTATGATAGTGTATCACATTGAAACGGTGCATTTAAATCCACTTCAGCTTATACTTGTTGGAACTACTTTAGAAGTAGCATGCTTTATATTTGAAATTCCTACAGGCATAGTTGCAGATGTGTACAGTCGTAAACTATCTATTGTTATTGGTGTAGTTTTAACAGGAGTGGGATTTATTTTAGAAGGTTCTATTTCTAGTTTCGTTTTCATACTTGCAGCACAGATTATATGGGGATTAGGTTCTACTTTTATCAGTGGATCTGTTGAAGCTTGGATTGCGGAAGAAGAGAAAGATAAAGATTTGGATAAAATTTATATAAAGGGAGCACAAGCAGGACAGATAGGATCGGTTATTGGAATAGTACTAAGCACTGTAATAGCTAATTTCTCTGTAAGACTACCTATTATAGTTAGTGGAGTTTTATTTATAATTCTTGCATTATTTTTATGGTTATATATGCCAGAAAATAATTTTAAATCATCTGCTCCAGAGGATTTAAATACATTCAAAAAGATGGGATATACCTTTAAATCTGGTATTAAATTTATAAAAAGCAAACCTATAATTATAATTTTGCTTTCAGTAACTTTATTTTATGGATTATCCAGTGAAGGTTATGATAGACTTTCTAATGTGCATTTTTTACAAGATACTATGCTTCCTAAACTTGGAAACCTTAAATCAGTGACTTGGTTCGGAATTTTTGGAATTTCAGGAATGATATTGAGTGCTATAGTAATGCATTTTATGGCAAAAAAGCTTAAGGATGATGATAAGAATCAAAATGGAAAGCTGTTATTATGTATAAATATATTTTATATATCATTTATGTTCATATTTGCTATTACAAAAAGCTTTAACTTAATGCTAATAGCTTATTTAGCGACAAGTACCTTTAGAACTATAAATGAACCTATATTTAGTGCATGGCTTAATGGACATATAGATGACAAGGCCAGAGCTACTGTACTTTCTATAAATGGACAAATAAATTCCTTAGGTCAAATTTTAGGTGGACCAATTATAGGAATCATAGCTACAAATATTTCAGTAAGTATGGGTATAGCATGTACTTCGTTATTAGTAACACCGGTATTAGTGTTATATATTGTTGTTATGATAATGGATAAAAAGGTGGTTGATAGAGTTGGAGGTATTGATTATGAAGAAAATAATTAATATAGGAATCGTAGCACACGTGGATGCAGGAAAAACAACTATAACAGAAAACTTATTATATTATAGTGGAGCTATAAAATCAGTTGGAAGAGTTGATCTAGGCAATACACAGACGGATTCTATGGAGCTTGAACGTAAGAGAGGAATTACCATTAAATCGTCAACCATATCTTTTAATTGGAATAATGTTAAGGTTAATATTGTTGATACTCCAGGACATGTGGATTTTATTTCGGAAGTTGAACGTTCATTAAGTGGCTTAGATGGAGCAATACTAGTTATATCAGGAGTAGAGGGAATTCAGTCACAAACAAGAATATTATTTGACACATTAAAGGAGTTAAACATTCCAACAATAATTTTTGTAAATAAGCTAGATAGAATTGGTGCAAATTTCAATAAAGTATTTGAAGAGATAAAGAAGAATATGTCCAATAAAGTAGTTAGATTACAAGAAGTATATGATGCAGGAAGCAAAGCTGTTTATTTTGATACATGCATAATAAATGATGATGCTATTAATGTTTTATCAGACTTAGACGAAGCATTTTTAGAAAGATATATTGGTGGAATAGAACCTGATAAAGAAGAAATACAAGAAAAGCTTTCATTATATGCAAGGGAAGGAAGTCTATATCCAGTATTTTGTGGTGCTGCAGCAATTGGACTTGGAGTTGAAGATTTATTAGATGGAATTTGTAGTTATTTTCCATTTTCAGGTGATGATTGTGAAAGTGATTTATCTGGAGTAGTGTTTAAAATCGAAAGAGCAAGTAAAAATGAAAAGAAGGTTTATGTAAGATTATTTGGAGGAAAAATATCTGTAAGAGATAAAATTCAAGTACCTAATAAGGAGCTAGCAGAAAAAGTAAAGAAAATTAATAGGCTAGAAAATGGTGTAATTATTGAAGCACAGAGGATAGAAGCAGGGGATATAGGTATTTTATATGGACTTACAAGTTTCCAAGTGGGAGATGTTATTGGAATTTCAAATAATAAAATTAAAAATATATCTATAGCTAAACCAGCATTAAAAACAACAATTTCTGCAATTGATAAAGAAAAAAATCCAGAGCTATTTAAAGCATTAATATTACTTGCAGAGGAAGATCCACTACTAGAATTAGAGATGAATGACATGGATAAAGAAATTTATGTCAACTTATTCGGTGAAGTTCAAATGGAAATACTAAGTTCTATCTTAGATGATTTATATGGAATAAAAGTAGAGTTTTCGAATATTGAGACTATCTATAAGGAAACACCTAAAGGTTTTGGATCATCAATAATGCATATGCAGGAAGACTTAAATCCATTTTGGGCGACAGTAGGCTTAGAAATAGAACCAGCAGGGAGAGGCGAAGGTCTTAGGTATATTTCTAATGTTTCAGTAGGGTCATTGCCAAAATCTTTTCAAAATGCAATTGAAGAAGCAGTTATTAAGACAAGCAAACAAGGATTATTTGGATGGGAGGTTACAGATGTAAAAGTCACTCTTAGCTGTGGTGAATTTTTTAGTCCAGCCAGCACTCCAGCAGATTTTAGAAATGTGACACCTATGGTATTAATGGAAGCATTATATAAAGCACAAACTGTTTTATTAGAGCCATTACATGAGTTTGATTTAAGGATTCCTCAAAATGCTTTAAGTAAAGCGGTATGGGATTTAGAAACTATGAGGGCAACCTTTGATAATCCTATTGTTATAGGGGATGAATTCTCAATAAAGGGATTAATTCCAGTAGAAAATTCAAAAGAATATAAAATGAAAATAGCTTCATATACAGAAGGTAGGGGAATGTTTGTGACAAAATTTTATGGGTATAAGGAAGTTTCCGCTGGATTTGCAAAAGCACGCCAAAAAACAACTTATGATCCATTGAATAAAAAAGAGTATTTGCTTCATAAATTAAACGCAATTAGAGATTAAATTTAAATAGATAAGTTAAATTTTTATAGGCCAACCTGCGTTTTTTCTGAGTCTTCTTCAAATTTTGTGTAAACTCTAAAAATTAAGAGTAATATTTTATATTTTTTAGGGATGATTTATTTTTAAGTCATCCCTTTTTAAATATCAATTTTTAAATATTTTAGTGTAATTTTAATAAAGTGGATGAATTTTCCCACTTTATTAATTTTATAAATTTATACGCTTAATTTTAAATTCTTCCTTCAAAATATATTTGGAATTGTGAAATCATTTGTCCCCAATCTCTTTGACGGCTTGTCCATTTTTTTGTAATGTCTTGCGTTGCTAGATACAGCATCTTTAACAAACTATCATCTGTAGGGAAAACCGATTTGTTTTTTGTGACTTTTCTTAACTGTCTATTGTACCCTTCAATTGTATTTGTTGTATAAATTAAAGTTCTTATTTCTTGAGGATATTTAAAATATGTTGATAATCTAGGCCAGTTATTTTTCCAAGATATTGCAATTTTAGGATATTTTTTACCCCATTTTTCATCAAATAATTCTAAATTTAGTAGCGCATTTTCTTCTGTAGCTGCCTTATATACTAGCTTTAGATCAGCGATTAATGCTTTTATATCTTTATACGACACAAATTGAGTAGAGCTTCTTATTTGATGAATTATACACTGTTGGATTTGAGTTTGAGGATAGACAGCTTCTATGGCATTAGAAAATCCTGTAAGTCCATCAACACAAGCAATTAATATATCTTCTACGCCTCTAGATTTAAGTTCATTCAACTTACTAAGCCAAAATTTTGCAGATTCATTTTCTCCAACCCACATTCCAATGACGTCTTTTTCGCCTGAAGAACTAATTCCAATAGCTATATAGACAGCTTTTTTTACAATTTGTCCTTCACTTCTTACGTGATAGTGGATAGCATCCATAAAAACAATAGGATAAACTGCCTCTAAAGGGCGAGTTTGCCATTCTTTAACAAGAGGTAGGATCTTATCTGTAATTCTAGTAATAGAGCTATCCGAAACTTGATATCCATAAATCTCTTCAATGTGAGATTCAATGTCACTAGTTGTCATTCCTTTAGCATACATAGAAATTATTTTAGCTTCTAAATCTTGTCCTATTGTATTTTGATGTTTTTTGACAACTTGAGGTTCGTATTCGCCATTTCTATCACGGGGAACATTAACTTCAATTTCACCAGCGCTACTTTTAAGTTTCTTTGAGCTATATCCATTTCTTGAGTTGTTAGATTCTTTATTCCGATAGTCATATTTAGTATATCCTAACTCCTCCTCTAGCTCCCCTTGATAAAACTCTTCAATCATAACTTTCATCATATCTTTAAAAAAAGTATTAAGATCGTCAGGACTAGAGATAGGGTTTTGCTTCAAAAATTCTCTTACTTTAATTCTTTTTTGCTTTTCTTCTTCAGTCATATTTCTTCTCATAAAAAAACCTCCAAGTTAGATAATTTAATATTACCCCAACTTGAAGGTTTACACAAATATTTAATTAGACCCCAAAAAGTTGTAGAGAGATCTACAACTTTTTTTATACTTAGAAAAAACAGTATTACTCTTTAAAAAAAATAGATATCCAACTTTCAAAGTAACTAGCGTTAAACTCAGCTAAAATAATAATTTTATTATCTTCATAAAAACTTGTTTTATTCTTATTAAGATTATTAATAAATTTACTATATGGTGAGTCATCGTTTGCTTTTAGATTATCAGAGTTCAAAACTTTAAAAAAGTTAGAAACTAAATAAGCGTGAGATAAATTGACATTGTCAATTTCTTTAAAAAGAGTATTTTTAAACATATTAAAATCACTAATTTTGATTTTTGTATTACTTATAAGTCTATATTTCTCAGAATAAGTTTTAAGTTTTGTATTATGTTTAGTTTGAACATAGTTATATTTTATAGACTCTATTAAAAATTTATCAAAATTACCGTTATTATGAATAAAAGAATAATAAATATTATTTTTTAAATATTCATAACTTTTAGATTCATAATATTTTTCAATTAATTGGTTTAAATATGTAGTGTTCTCAGAATAAGGTTTAATTAAATTAAAAAGAGCACTTAAATTTTTTTCCTTGATAGTTTCAGGAGTACTAATAATTATAAATTTTATTCCAATCACTTTACTATTATTACATAAATTTTTCTTAATTTTGTGATATTCAATTTTATAGCCAGTAAAGGTTTCAATCTCTTTTAAAGCTGGGATTAAGATACTATTTTCAAGATCATAAAATCGAGAATACTTATTTTCAAAGTCAATTATATTTTTAAGATTTTCTAGAGAAATATCTATAGTGGAATTATTATACATAGTTTTAATAAAAAGAAATAAATTTCTTGAATAAGATGAATTAAAACTTAAAAGTATATTTAATTGAAAAAGTTTAAAATCATTTTTTTCAGTATTAAAAATTTTATAAAAATCATTGTTAATATTTAATTCATAGGTATCATTATTTTTTAAGTATGAAGATATGATACATAAAGATAATTCAAAAGAGTTAAGTTCAGATTTTTCATAAGTTATGTTAATTCGTTTAGAGGTAAATTTAGTTAAAAAAGAATCGATAGTATCAAATTGACTTAAATTCAAAATTTTTAAAAATTTTGATTTTGTTAAAGTTATTTTTCTTAAATCCTTTTCAATTATTTCTTTTATGATATATTCTTTGAGCAATATATCATTTTTAGAAAATCGTTTTGAAAAAGTTACCTTGCTATTCATAAATGAGTAATGTGTAAAATTTTTTTCAATAATTAGATTTTTTTTCATTATAGTATCTCCTTTTGTTAAAAAAATAGATTAAAGCAAACGAAAAAATTATATATAAAAAAACGTGAGTATATAAAAAAACATTGATTTTACAGTAATATAATACCTCATTAATATCGAATAATCTAGAGAAATAAACAAAAAATATGAAAAATTTGACTAAAAAAATTAAAAAAGGTATATCAATAATAACAATAAAAAAAGGAGGGATAAAATGATTCAATTTATAGTTGCAACTCATGGAAAATTTGCAGAAGGAATAAAAACATCTATCGAATTAATTATTGGAAATATTGATAATTTAGAAATATTAAATTGTTATATAACTCAAAATTTTAATTTAAAAGAAGAAGTTGAATTTATTTTAAAAAAATATCCGAAAGAAGAGTTAATTGTTTTAACAGATATATTTGGAGGAAGTGTAAATAATGAGTTTTTAGAAAATATATCTAACTATAAAAATTTAAATATTATTTCAGGAGTAAATTTACCATTAATTTTAACATTAATAGAAAAACAAAATGATTATGACAATATAAAAGAATTGATACGTGAAAGTATAGAAGAATGTAGTAATTCTTTAATTTATTGTAATGATGAGCTAGAAAAAAAAATAGAAGAGGACCAAGAGTTCTAAAAATGGAGGAGTGTTATGATTCTTTTATTAAGGGTAGATCATAGATTATTACATGGACAAGTTGCATTTTCATGGATACAAAATTTAGGAGCAGATTGTATATTGATAGCTAATGACAGTGTAGTAAATGATGAATTAAGAAAAACAACAATGAAGTTAGCAAAACCACAAGAAGTAAAATTAGTAATAAAAAATATAGAGGACTCAATACAAGCTTTAAAATCTGGTGTTACAGATAAATATAAACTTTTTATAGTTGTAGAATCTGTTGAGGATGCTTATAAAATAGCCAGTGAGGTAGATAACATAAAACAAATAAATCTAGGAGGAGTTAAAGCGAGAGAAAATAGTAGAAATATATCAAAAGCAGTAAATTTATTAGAAGAGGAAAAAAATCTTTTAAAAGAACTTCAAAGTTTGGGGATTGAGATTGAAATTAGGCAAGTGGCTAATGATACTAAAGTTTTATATAGATAGAAAAGGGGAGGATAGATATGATGCAAGCATTTTTATTAGCATTAGTAGCTTTTATAGCTCAATGTGATTATGCCTTAGGAACAAGCTTAATATCAAGACCAATAGTAACTGGATTTTTAACTGGGTTAGTAATGGGAGATTTAAAAATGGGATTGATAATGGGAGCTACATTGGAGTTAGCTTTTATTGGATCTTTTGCTATTGGAGGAGCAATTCCACCAGATGTAGTGACTGGAGGAATATTAGGAGTTGCCTTTGCAATATCTTCAGGTGCTGGTGCAGAGACAGCTTTATTACTGGCTTTACCAATTGCAACATTTACTTTAATTTTAAAAAATGCGTATCTAGGAGTTGTTATACCAATATTAGGTCACAAAGCTGATGAATATGCAGATGAGTGTAATATAAAAGGAATAGAGCGCATGCATTTAATATCTGGATTTGGTTTATCTTTGATGTTGGCGATAATAGTATTCTTTTCATATTTATTAGGAAGTAATGCAGTATCTTTGGTTTTACAGGCAATACCAGAATTTATTCATAAAGGGTTAGCAATAACAACTGGATTGATTCCAACTCTTGGATTTGCAATGTTAGCAAAACTTCTTATAAATAAAAAAGTTTTACCATATTTTTTCGTTGGCTTTGCCATTGCAATTTATACAGAAATCCCATTGACAGGAATTGCAATATTTGGTGCTTTAATAGCGTTAATAACAGTAAATCCAATGTCACAAAGACAGTTAGTAGAAAGTGGAAACTTAAGTGAGAAAGGAGATGGTGATGATGATTTCTAATAAAAAAGATGAGAAAGATATTACACAAAAAGATTTGAATAAGATATTTTGGAGATCTTTTCAAATGGAATTCTCATGGAATTATGAAAGACAAATGAACTTAGCATATGCATATGCAATAGCACCAATATTAAAAAAAATATATACAAATAATCATTTAAAATTAAAAAAAGCTTTGAAACGTCATCTAGAGTTTTTTAATATGACTCCTTGGATTGTAACTTTAATGTTAGGAATATCAGTAGTTCTTGAAGAGGAAAATAAAAAAGATGGAAAATTTGATGAAAACTCAATAAATGGAATAAAAACAGCATTAATGGGTCCATTATCAGGAATAGGAGATTCTTTCTTTTGGGGAACTTTAAGATTAATTGCCACAGGGATTGGAACAGCTCTTTCATTACAGGGAAATATATTAGGTCCAATTTTATTTCTATTGGTATTTAATATTCCACATATAATTATAAGATATCTTTTTATAAAGTTAGGTTATAAATTGGGAGTAGACTTTTTAACTAAACTTGAAAAATCAGGAGCAGTTGAGAAAGTTACTTACGGAGCAACTATATTAGGATTAATTGTTATTGGAGGAATGACAGCAAGAATGGTAGAAATTTCAACACCATTAGCTTTTAAAGCTGGAGGTTCAACAATAGAAGTCCAAAGTATTTTAGATGATATAATGCCTGGTATTTTAAAATTAGGAATCTTTGGTATTGTGTATTATTTATTAAATAAAAATGTTAAACCAATAACAATACTTTTAGGAATGGCAATATTTGGAATTTTTGGAACTTTAGTTGGGTTCTTTTAAGAGGTACATTTATGGAAACTATGTTAAGTAATATATATGATGAAAAGAATACTTTAACAAATATTTTATTAAATTTTCAAGATAAAAATAAACATATTTTAAAAGATTTAAAAGACTATAAAATTAAAAGAATTTTAATTTTAGCTACAGGTTCTTCTATTAATGCGGCAATTACAGTCAAATATTTTTTACAAGATATATTAGAAGCTAAAGTTTTTATAGAGGAACCATCTATTTTTTATGATTATGAAAAAATAGATTTAGATTTAGATTTGATTATTGTAATATCTCAAAGTGGAAAAAGTACTTCAACAATAAATGCTACTAAAAAAATAGCTGAAATATTAAAAAAACCAGTAATAATAGTAACAAACAACTTAGAAAGCTCAATAACAAAATATTCACAATATATTTTAGATTTAAATATAGGTATAGAAAATGTAGGATTTGTAACTAAAGGTTTTAGTGGAACTGTTTTAAATTTATTCTTATTGGGAATAAATTTAAAAAATCAACATTTTAAATACTTTGGAGAGTTGGAATATTTAATTGGCAATATAAACACAGTTATTGAAAATACTAATTTATACTTTGAAAAAAATAAAGAAATTTTAAGAGAGATAAATAGATTTATATGCTTAGGTTATGGGGCAAATTATGGTATTACAAAAGAGTTCGAAACTAAATTTACAGAAGTAGTTAGATGTCCATCAACAGGTCATGAACTTGAAGCGTATATGCATGGACCATATTTAGAAGCTAATAATTCAAATGCTATATTTTATTTGGATTTAGATTTAACTATTCCATTGTCAAAAAGACTACATATTTTAAAAAAATATATGGGAAATTATATTGGATTTTCAACAATTATAACGAATAGCGATAATAAAGATAGTCAAACAATAAATTTGAATGTATCAAAAGATATAAATCCAAATTTTTTAACTTTATTATATGTTATTCCAATTCAAGTATTAAGCTATAGAATAGCTAAAGAAAAGAAAATTAATGTAGAAAAAAAGATTTTTACAGATTTTGATTTAGTTTTAAAAAGTAAAATATAAATATAAATGGAGGGTAATTATGTCAAAATATTCTGAAATGTTAAAATTTAAAGAGGAGGAGTATAGAAATAGTGCTAAGTTAATAGGAGAGGCTAAACCAATAGCAGAAGAAATTGCTAATATAGTTACAAAAGATGGGTTTTCAAATATATTTTTTACAGCAGTTGGAGGTAGTTTAGCACCTTTAATGGCAATGGGAGAGATTGCAAAGCAACTTACAGAACTACCTGTTTATGTAGAACAAGCAGCGGAGTTAATTGTAAGAGGACATAAGGCTTTAACAGAAAAATCATTAATAATAACTTTGTCAAAATCAGGAGATACAAAAGAAACAGTTGAAATGGCTAAAAAATATAAAGAGATGGGGATAAGAGTTATATCTTGTACAAAAAATTTAGAATCTCCTTTAGCTAAAAATTCTAATTATGTAATTCCAATGAGACATGAAAATGGTGTAGAGTATGAGTATATGCTATTATTTTGGTTATTTTTTAAAATTTTGTCAAATAGAGGAGAGTTTTTAGATTATAATGATTTTGGAAATCAGTTATTATTACTACCAGAAAATTTATTAGAGGCAAAACTACAATTTGATCCTCAAGCAAAAGAAATGGCAAAACAGTATTATAAAGAGCCATATATGATTTGGATTGGTGGTGGTGAAGTGTGGGGTGAGACGTATCTATTCTCAATGTGTTTGTTGGAAGAGATGCAATGGTTAAAAACAAAGTCTGTTACAAGTTCAGAATTTTTCCATGGAACTTTAGAAATAGTCGAGGAAGATACTTGTGTATTTTTAGTTAAAGGTTCTGGAAAAACAAGAGTTTTAGATGATAGAGCTGAAAAGTTTTTAAAGAAATACACAAAAAAATTAAGTATTATTGATACATTAGATTTTAAATTAAACGGAATAGATGAAAAATATCGTTGGATAATAGCACCAACAATTGCATCAACAGTTTTGGTTGATCGATTGGCGTTTCATTTTGAAGATAATACAAAACACTCTCTTGATATTAGAAGATATTATAGACAGTTTGATTATTAAAAAAAGAAATAATACAAAAGAAATTGGCCAGTCTAGAGGTTTTAGAAGAAGTAAAGGAAAAGAATAATAAGTAAGAAGTGATATTTTAAGAGTAAAATTGGTGATTTATGCTAAATTTATAAACTTTTACAAGAAAAATATTATAAAATAAGATTGACATACAAATATTATTATTTTATGTCCAAAAGTCCATAAAAATAACTCTTTAATTTGAGATTTAAGGTGTTCATTTGAAATTGACCTAATTAGTAGCCGTAAGATTAAAAAATTATAGATAAAAAGCTGTAGATGGGGTTCCGTCAGGAAAACGCGGAATAACAACGCTAAGGATTTTCCTGACCACCCATAACCCCTTTATTTTCAACACTTTAACCTATATTTAATTCTCTTAAAAATTCTAAAGAAGTAGTGCAATTTGAATCAAAATTATATTCTCCTAAAAGATTAATATGTTCCCAAGCAAGAGGAGAGATATTCCCTAGTAGATCCTCATCAACCTCTTCAATAGTTTTTAAGTATTCAAGAGCTTTTTCTAAGTAAATTGTATTCCAAATATTAATAGCATTTATAATAATATTAGGCCTCGCGTCGGTTTTTTTGCGTTTCGGCACCAAATTTACAACTTTCTCAATGAAATCAAGGCTTTTGAGGGGTATCCTCTAAACCTTGATTTCTCTTAATCCATCTTTTGTTTCTATTTTTATCTCTTCAAATATATATTTTCCAAGAAAATTTACATGTTGAGTTCCTAAAGGACTAACTCTTTTAAATTCATCTTCGCTAAACCATTCCTCATTTTTTGCTATTGAGTAGATCTTTTCTAAATATCTTGAATTCCAAACAATTAAAGATGATAGCATTATATTTAAACAACTAGCTTTTTCTAACTGACTCTCTATTGAACTTTCGTTAAGTCTTCCATTTTTTCCAAAAAACATCAATCTTGCAACAGAATTAATAGATTCTCCCTTATTTAACATTTGTTGAACTTCTTTTCTTAAATCTCCATTTGAAAAATATTCTAAAATATATTTTGTTTTTAAAATTCTTCCAATTTCTTTTAGTCCTTTGGCTACTCCATTATCACGATTATAAGAATTTATTTTATTAAGAATTAAAGAAGCCTTTACCTTACCGCACTTAATAGATTCAATCATTCTCAAGATTTCATTGTAATTTTCAAGTATTATCTTTTCATTTATTTTTTTAAATTTTCTATTATCTATTTCTATATTTTCAAAAGCATAAAGTTGCTGCTGTTCTAAATTCTTTATTCTAGGTTTAAAATTAAAGCCTAGTAAATATGTTAATGCGAACATTTGTTCTGTATAACCTGCGGTATCTGTAGAATGTCCATATATTTGAAGTTCAGATTCATGATAAAGCAATCCATCTAAAACATGATTACTATCTCTTCCTTCTAACATTTGCACGTAGAATGGTGTATATTGATCACTAACATGTCTATATATGCCTCCACCTTTATTTCCATAATGAGCATTATAATCTGCATAAATAGTTTTTGAATTTATTGGAACTCTCATTCCATCAGAAGATGAATTCTCACCATTTCCCCAATTTTTAACAATATCTAAAGAATGGTGATAATTTACAAGATTTTTTTGAGCTTTAGATAAAGCTTCGTTATTAAAATAATATTCACTAGTTCTTCTCAAAGTAGATTCGTCTATAGAACTTGAAATAGACATTTTTGAGAAACCTATATTATGCCCATTAGACATTAATGTTGCAACTAAAGCTTTTTGTTTTTCAGAGGAGTTAGTGTTTTCTTTGATATGTTCTAATACTCCAGTCCAGGAATTAACTTCATAAAGAATTTCAGTCATAGAAATTTTAGGGAAATAACTATAAATTTTATCACTAAAAATACTTTTTTCATCAACAGAGATATCAGTTGCAAAATTTAATTTTTTAGGGATATTTAGAAGGAGCTTCAAACTTTCTAAAAAACTTTTTCCTTCTTCAGTGCCAACTAAGTTTTCTGTTTCAACTAGATAATGATCGAAACTATTGTATTTCTTACTTTCTCTTACAAAAATATCTCCAGATCTAATATAATCTTTAATAGAATATAACAAGGCTAATTCAACTATTTTTTTGTTTGAATCTAATTTTTTTATATTTTTTTGCCATTGGGTACTAAAGATAGATGTATCTAATTCTATTTTTTTCTTGTATTTTAAATTTGGAAATTCTTTTAGATAGTTTATAAATTCAGGCTTTGTATTGCTATTAAATTCAATACATTCTAATAATTCATTTGTATAATTAAAGCTCTGACCAGATTTTAAAAGAAAATCAATCTCTTCTAATTCTTCTTCTTGAGCTTCTAACTCCTCATTCAATGGAACTAAAAGATTTTGCAACTTTTTAAGCTCATCCACTCCTTCTAAATTAATAACTTTTTTAACAACCTCTTTAAGTTTTAAAAAATTTAATCTAAGATTTTCCTGGTTCTGAAGAGTATAAATCCTAGATTTTTTACGACTTCTTTTCAATATAGTATGTGCATATGTTGATGTAACCTCTATAACCATATCTACAAATTCTTTCCGCTTAAAATATACGAATAGAGCTAAATATGAATATTTTTTATTATCATTAAAGAATTTATCTATTCTAAATTTATCAGATTTTTGAATTTCTAAAGCTAAATATTTTAGTTTGTTATCACTAAGAAAACTTAAGTCTAAAGAAACACCAAATTCATCAAGTTCTTTTATAGCTTTTAAAAGTTCTTTAGCTCCATTAGAATTGGAATTTACATTTATATTTTTTAACCTCGAATATGTAGAAGTTCCAGTAGTTTCTACGTTGAGTAAAGAATATAGTTTCGGAAAATCTTTTATTTGAGCTACTATATTTTGGTAGATTTTATTTTCAGATTTTTCTAGTTCTATCCAAAGTAAATGCTCAATAATTGCAAGTGGTGGAGCTACAATTTTTTTACCTTTTAATAATTTTAATACTTCTTTAACCATAATTAAAGGACTTCCATTAGAAAAAGCTATTCTATAAAATTCCTTTTCAAGATTAGGATCATACTCAAATTTTATGTAATCTAACTTGTCTAAAATTTCTTGAAAATACCTAGTTTTTGTATTTTTAATTTCCCAATATTCATTTAAATTTTTAGCAGTACAATTTAATTGCTCAGAAAGAAATTTAACTATTTTTTCTGGAATAATATGAACATATTCAATTATATTTATATTTTTATTCTTTAAGTACATAAGCTGCAGAGCATATCCTAGTTGATGAGAAGGTTTCTTTAATTTTTTTATTCTTAAAATTTCATTTTTAGAAAGTATAAATTGGGTATTTAAATTTTTATCATTAACCAAAAATTTTAAAATATCCTCCCTATCTCTTTTTGAAAGAATAGTATTTCTATACTCCATTTTCATCATCTCTTTCTTTTTTCATTTTATAAAACATTGCTTTAGAACATCCAATAATATCAAGAGCTTTAGTCATTGGTATATAGTTTGAAGCATCTTTATTTCTTGTTAATGGATAAATATTTTCAAACTTGATTCTCATATCATTATTTTTTTTTCTACCAAATTTAACTCCTTTTGCAATAGCTCTTTTTATTCCTTCTTCCTGTCTTTTTTTAAGTTCTTTTCTCTCCCATTCTGCTTTTAATAAATCTACTTCAAGCATTGTATCAAGTATGACATTAATCATAGCCTCTGCAAGAGAAGTCGCATTTTTATTTAAAAGTTTTTCTTTTAAAAAATCATTTAGATATCCTTGGTCGATAGATTCTAAAATTATATTTCGCTTAGCTAAATTTAGAATGCACTCTCTAACTTCTTTTGCATTTCTTCCAATTCTATCAAGGTTTTTAACAATAATAATATCTCCGCTCTTAATCCAGGTATTTAAAAGCTCATTCCATACCTCTCTATTTTCAAGAGATTTTCCAGATTTTTTTTCTTGAAAAATGACCCTATCATTAGCTCCCATTTCTTTGAAAAGTTCTACCTGTCTATCTAAATTCTGAGTTTCCGAAGAAACTCTCGCATAATAGTATTTCATTCTGTTATCTCCTATAAAATGTTTTATAAATTATACATTTTAATAGAAAACAAGTCTACAATATTCTAAAGTATATAGAGACAAAAGGTTAAAAATAATTAAACAAGTTTTTATAGACAATAAATATATACAAAAATTTCTATCTATAAAAGTTTACTTTTATAGACTTATATAAATAAAAAAGAAGAAAAAGATAAAAAATCTATTTCTTCTGGTTTGGATTTTGTTAATAGCAATCTAGCCATTGATTTTATTGAGAAAATTGCAAATTTGGTGCCGAAACGCAAAAAAACCGACGCGAGGCCAAATTCTAAAATACGTTAACTTTACTTTTTTAGTAATTTACCAGTCTTTTTAATTATTCTCTTTAATTTTTTAATATTGTTATTTAGCTTGTTAACTTCTTAAAATAAAAAGAACTCCATATCTAAAAATAGATTATGGAGCTCTTTTTATTAGTATTTTGTTAAAAATCTAAAACTTTATTTAAGTCGTAATAATACAATTTAATTTCTAAAAATTCAACTTGATTATTTATTTTTCCGAATAATAGCTCTAACATAACTTTCAGACATTCTGTACTTACTCGCTAATTCCTTTACATTAAATCCATTGAACTCTTCTATAATATCTCTATCACGAGCTTCTTTATATATCATCTTTTCAGTAGGAAAATACACAGATGTCCCCCCAAATTCTTCAAATAACACCTTAGTTATATCTATTCCAACTCTCATAGCTATATTTTCAAATTGTGGAGGTAGATCACTCATTTTTAAATCCATAAAATATCCCCCTAAAATATATTTTATATGAATAATTCTACAAATAATCTAAATAACCTACTATATGTATATAATCTTTATCATTATTCTATATCTTACAATCTTGGCTCCCATATTAATTTAGCCTCTAATTTAAATTCATTTTGATTTAAATACATCTTATAAATTTTTATATTTTTACCTTTAGCAATATCCATTATTGATTTCTTAATTTGTTCATCCATATTACTTCCTAAGTAAATCGCTATAGGAGCTATAATATTACTTTGACTTACACATTTTTCCGCAGGTTTTACTAATCTCCATTCTTCTTCATAACTCCACTCTTTAGATTTAGTAAAAATTAATTTTAATTTATCATCTATATCGTTAGGCAAATCATTGCAGTATTTAACTGGTAAAGGCAGTGTAATTAATTCTTTCAACATTTTAAAATCATATTCTAAGCAAAACCCCTTATGCGAATTAGCATAATGACTCCACATTAAAATTGAATCATTCTTTTGAGAAAAACAACTTACTCGAAATGTGCTTCTCACTGTTTTTATAAAGTTCAAACGAGCTTCTTCATTTTTTTTGAAATTTTCTATAAATAATTCATCCTCTTCAATATTTGTTTCTGCTTTGCCAAATATTTTATCTATAGTACTTTTTCTATTCAATATAGTTTCTTTTAAGTCCTCAATTGAATTATCAAATAAAGCCCCACTTACAAATGTATCAAAGGGATCATTAAACCATAACTGTTCGTCTTTAAAATCATCTATAGAATTTTTATTACCAGATCTGTATTTGTACAGTGTCCTTGGTTTATTTGCAACTAAACTTCTATATGCTGTATCACGATCTACATTTTTATAATCCCAAAATAAAGTTCCTAAATCTAAGCTATCCATAAAAAACTCCCCCTTTAACAAACTCTTCTAATAATAAAAGTCCTACAGGACTAAAGTCCCCCAATACTAAGAGGACATTTCAGGCAACATTTAAAACTTTATCAAGAGGGTGAAATGACAGTAAAACAAATCTGTGAAATTACAAATATTTCTCGAGCTTCGATATATCGAAAACTCCTTGAAATTAAAGGGTTAGATTCAATTTAGACAATTCCTTAGCGTTGTTAAATTTTCATAAAAACTTGAAATTTAATGAAATTGAGGGTCTTAACGTTGTTATTCCGCGTTTTCCGGAGCAGCAAGATAAAAAGCTAATAAATA
>NZ_JTLI01000056.1 GCF_000799075.1 Cetobacterium sp. ZOR0034 | reverse complement strand
GTGTCCTATTGTTCCAATGTTAACGTGCGGTTTGCTTCTTTCAAATTTTTCTTTAGCCATTTGAAATTTCCTCCTAATTGTTATTTATATTTTATAATTTTTGTTGTGATTCTATTAAAAATAGAATCACAACATTATTAAACTTTGTACAGCTTCAAAACTTAGAAAAAGTAATTATTACTTTCCTCTTTGTTCTTGAATAGCTTTTTGAACTGATGCAGGAACTTGTGCGTACTCTTCAAATTCCATAGAGTAAGTTGCTCTTCCTTGAGATTTAGATCTTAAGTCAGTTGCATATCCGAACATTTCTGATAAAGGTACTTTAGCGTTGATTATCTTCGCTCCGTTTCTATCAGTCATTCCTCCGATCATACCTCTTCTTGAGTTAACATCTCCTATGATGTCTCCCATGTACTCTTCAGGAGTAGTTACTTCTACTTTGAAGATTGGCTCAAGGATGATTGGTTTTGCTTTTACAGCAGCTTGTTTAAGAGCCATAGATCCAGCTATTTTGAAGGCCATTTCTGACGAGTCAACCTCATGGTATGATCCATCATATAATGTAACTTTTAAGTCTACCATAGGGTATCCAGCTACAACTCCAGCCTCAAGAGCTTCTCTACATCCTTTTTCAACAGCAGGGATATATTCTCTAGGAATAGCTCCTCCTGTTATTTTGTTTACGAACTCGAACTCTTTTCCAGGGTTTGGCTCAAGAGTGATCTTAACGTGTCCGAATTGTCCTTTTCCTCCAGATTGCTTAGCGTACTTAACTTCTTGATCTTGTGCAGTAGTTATAGTCTCTCTGTAAGCAACTTGTGGTTTACCAACTGTTGATTCAACTTTGAATTCTCTTCTCATTCTATCAACGATGATTTCTAAGTGTAATTCTCCCATTCCTGAGATGATTACTTGTCCAGTTTCCTCATCAGTTTTAACTCTGAATGTAGGATCCTCTTCAGCAAGCTTAGATAAAGCTAGACCCATTTTCTCTTGGTCAGCTTTAGTTTTTGGCTCAACTGCAACCGAGATTACTGGCTCAGGGAATTCCATTTTCTCTAGAACGATTGGTGCATCTTCAGCACATAGAGTATCTCCAGTAGTTGTATCTTTTAATCCAACTGCTGCAGCTATATCTCCACAGTAAACAATTTCGATTTCCTCTCTCTTGTTTGCGTGCATTTGAAGAATTCTTCCCATTCTTTCTTTCTTACCTTTTGTAGAGTTTAATACATAAGAACCTTTTGTAAGTACTCCTGAGTAAACTCTGAAGAATGTTAATCTTCCAACGAATGGATCTGTCATAACTTTGAATGCTAAAGCCGCGAATGGAGATTCGTCAGCAATTTCTCTAGTTATTTCTAACTCGTCGTTCTTAACATCTGTTCCTTTGATTATTCCTTTATCTGTAGGAGCTGGCATGTAAGTGATGATAGCATCAAGTAATGATTGAACTCCTTTGTTTTTGAAAGCTGTTCCACAAGTAACTGGTACTATTGTGTTAGCTAAAGTTGCAGCTCTTAAAGCAGTGTTGATTTCATCTTCAGAAATCTCTTCTCCTCCGAAGAACTTTTCCATTAACTCATCAGAAGTTTCTACTACTGATTCGATCATGAAGTTTCTTGCTTCTTCAGCAGCATCTGCTAATTCAGCTCTGATATCTCTTAACTCGAAGTTTTGTCCGTTATCAGAATCTTTTGGCCAAACGATTTCTTTCATTGCTAATAAATCGATAACTCCTTCGAAGTCATCCTCAGCACCGATTGGTAATTGAATAGGTACAGGATTAGATCCTAATTTTTCTCTAATATCGTTTACGCACATCTCGAAGTTAGCTCCGATTCTGTCCATTTTATTAAAGAATGCTATTCTTGGTACACCGTATTTGTCAGCTTGTCTCCAAACTGTTTCAGACTGTGGTTGTACTCCGTCAACTGCTGAGAATACAGCAACTGCACCGTCAAGTACTCTTAGAGATCTTTCAACCTCAACTGTAAAGTCCACGTGTCCTGGTGTGTCTATTATATTTATTCTGTGATTTTTCCAGAAACATGTTGTAGCAGCAGAAGTAATTGTTATACCTCTCTCTTGCTCTTGCTCCATCCAGTCCATTGTAGCGGCACCTTCGTGAACCTCTCCAATTTTATGAGCTACTCCAGTGTAGAATAATATTCTTTCTGTTGTAGTAGTCTTTCCTGCATCGATGTGAGCCATGATACCAATGTTTCTAGTCATTTCTAAAGAAACGCTTCTAGCCATTTTGTTATCCTCCTGAATTTTAAATTAAAATTAGAACTTGTAGTGTGCGAAAGCTCTGTTAGCTTCTGCCATCTTGTAAGTATCTTCTTTCTTCTTAATAGTAGCTCCTTCGTTGTTTGCTGCTGCAATTAACTCTGCTGCTAACTTTTCGATCATTCCGTACTCTTTTCTTAATCTAGTATAAGTAGTTAACCATCTGATAGCAAGAGTTTGTTGTCTCTCAGGTCTTACTTCTACTGGAACTTGATAAGTAGCTCCTCCGATTCTTCTTGATCTAACTTCGATTTGTGGTTTGATGTTCTCTAATGCTTGCTTAAATACATCGTACCCCTCTTGACCAGTTTTCTCTTTTATTAAATCCATTGCAGAATAGAAAATTCCTTCAATGATTGATTTTTTTCCGTCTAACATGAATGAGTTGATAACTTTAGTTACAACCTTATCAGAATATCTTGAATCAGGTAATACATCTCTTTTTACTGCTGCTCTTCTTCTTGACATTTACTGTCCACCTCCTTAATAATTATTACGCTTTCTTAGCTCCGTATTTAGATCTTGATTGTTTTCTCTTAGCAACTCCTGCTGTATCTAGAGCTCCTCTGATAACTTTATATCTAACTCCTGGTAAATCTTTTGTTCTTCCTCCTCTTACTAGAACGATCGAGTGTTCTTGTAAGTTATGTCCTTCTCCTGGGATGTAAGAAGTAACTTCGATTCCGTTAGTTAATTTTACTCTGGCAACCTTTCTTAAAGCTGAGTTTGGTTTCTTAGGTGTAGTAGTATAAACTCTTACACACACTCCTCTTCTTTGTGGGTTTCCTTGTAATGCTGGTGATTTTTTACTCTCTTCTAGAGTTTGTCTTCCTTTTTTTACTAATTGACTTAAAGTAGGCATTTTACCCTCCTTCCTCTGAATTTTTTTATTTATTATTTTTAAATAATATTTAACTTTAGTATTATAATCGCTTTATTGCAAAAAGTCAAAGATAATTTTATCACATTTTTATTTTTTTACAACTATTTTTTCAATTCTTCTAATTCAAGTGCAGTTTCATCCCAGCTTTCCATAGCCTCTAAAATCTCTTCATCCTTGCTATCTAACTGTTCTTGAATTTTCATTAACTCATCTAAATTATTAGTTTTTCCTGCCATTTCATATTTTTTTTCTAATTCTATTTTTTCACTTTCTAGCTTATCTATTTCCTCTTCTAATCTTTTATATTTTTTTTCTAAATTAGAAATTTTATTTCTATTTTTTTTCTGTTCTTCATAATTTAAACCAGCAGATTCATCTTTTATTTTTATATTATCCTTTTGAGACATATAACTTTCGTAATCTCCTTTAAATAAAGTTGCTCCATCTTTATCTATTTCATAGATACTGTTCACCACATTTTCTAAAAAATATCTATCGTGAGAAACAACTATAATTGTTCCATCGTAGTCCTCTAATGCTTCTTCTAAAATCTCTCTCGAATAGATATCTAGATGGTTTGTAGGCTCATCTAATATTAGAAAATTAGGTTTTGATAAAATCAATTTCATAAAAGCAACTCTAGCTTTCTCTCCACCCGAAAGTGATTTTATTTTCTTATCTACATCATCAGCTGAGAATAAGAAACCTCCAGCTACACCTCTAGCCTCTTCATCACTCAATTTAAAGTTATGAAGTAACTCTTCTAGAATAGTATTCTCCATTTTTAAACCTTGATGATTTTGGTCATAGTATCCTATCTTTACTCTTTCACCTATCTCAGCGCTTCCACCTCTTGCTTTTTCTAAACCATTAACAATTCTTAAAATCGTTGATTTTCCAACACCATTTTTTCCAATTATACCTACTCTATCTCCTCTATATATTGTCAAATCCAGGTTATTGAACAGTTGCTTTTTTTCATAGCTCATAGTTAATTTCTTTAATTCTAACACCTTATCTACACTTGGATTCTCTACTTCAAACTTAAGTTTAATTTTTCTTACGTTGATAATTGGGTCTTCCATTTTTTCCATTCTGTCTAAAAGCTTTTGTCTTCCTCTCGCTTGCTTACATTTCTGACCAGCTTTATAACGTCTTACAAACTCTTCCATTTTTTTTATTTTATCTTGTTCTTTTTCAAATGATTTTACCGCCCCTGATAAGTAGGCTTCTTTTTGAATTACATACTCTGAAAAATTACCTTTATATGCCTTTAAAGTTTTTCCTTCAATTTCAAATACTCTATTTATTATATTATCTAGAAAATATCTGTCATGAGAGATGACTATAAAAGCTTTTGGATAATCTTTTAAAAACTTCTCTAACCACTCTATTGCTAATAAATCTAAGTGGTTTGTAGGCTCATCTAAGATCAAAAGCTCGGGTTCTTCTAATAGTATTTTTCCAAGAGCGACTCTTGATTGCTGTCCACCTGAAAGATCATCTATTTTAGTTTTCCACATCTCTTCTGGAATACTCAGTCCTATCAGAATCTGTTTAACTTTATACTCAATAGCATAACCTTCCTCTTGTTCATATCTACTACTTAGATGTGCTAACTCATCCATATGTTTTTCAAAATTCTCCAAATCTGTTGCAACTAAATTATTTAGCTCTTTAATTCTTTCATAATCCGCTTTTAAATTCGAAAAAACACTCATTAATTCATCAAAAATAGAGTTTTCTTTATTTAAATTTATATTTTGTGAAAGATATCCAATTTTTAAATTTCCTTTTTTTGATATTGTACCTCTTTCATTTGTTTCGGGATTTGGATCTGTATCTTCCATATCCATCAACATTTTTATTAATGTTGATTTTCCAGCACCATTGACACCTATAATCCCTATCCTGTCTTTTTCATCTATTGAAAATGTTATATCTTTTAATAATGATTCTCCCGAGAATCCTTTATACAAGTTGTTTACACTTAGTAAAGCCATTTCTAATCTCCTTTATATATAAATTTATCCCTTTAATTATATCACAACTCTTAAAAAAAAGAGTGGTTTATCCCACTCTTTTATTATAATATTCTAAACTAACACCTGTTAAAATTATCAATCCTAAAAGAAGTCCGATTGGATAAAAGTAGTTGTGCATAAAACTTAATTGAATGCAGGTTGCTATTAAAATCGGTCCTAATAAAGCTGTTATTGAAAATCCTAAAGAATAATCTTGTAAAACAGGAGTTTCTAATTTTGGATCACATATTCTCAAAAGTAATAGTCCAGTTATAAAAACTCCAGTCGATGTCCCAAACATAGCTAAAGTTCTTTCTAATTTATAATCTTTAAAATATCTTTTTGAAAGACTATAAATCAATACCCAAGTGATATAAAATCCGACTATACTTATTATTAATATCGGCAATATATAGCTAGCTACAGCTTTTATTGGAATAGTCGTCACGGCTGAAACTATTGCAAACTCAGTTAAAGTTCCTGTTATCTTACTTTTCACTTTTGAATCAACACTCCATGCAATTCCTTTTTTTATAAAGATTTTCCATATAGCAAACATCAATAGCATTCCATAAGACCAAACCGTTATCTTTGAAAGTATTGGTATTCTATAGTATTTAAAAACATCTAAACTTATTATTGCCACTCCAGAAACTCCAAAAATTATAGCTATATGATACGCTAAAGTATCTACAGTTGTATTTAACATCGTTTCTTTCCCTATTGAAGGTTGATTCTCGACCTCTTTTATATATCCATTTTTATACTCTGACAAAATTTCTGGTTTTAAAATTTTATCGCTATTCATCTTTATTTGATATATCCCAAAAATAATACCTGATACCAACCCTATAGTTGCTAAAGTTACAGTTACTCCTTGAGCTAACTGCCAATACTCAGCTCCTACCTCTTTTAAAGTTCTTGCCACAACGCCAGCTGTCCCATGTCCACCTGCAAATGCTGAATTTAATTCAGCTCCAAATGTCTTATAAAGCTTTATACCAAAAAATAAATCAAATACAAGATTTATAAAATAGCCTATAAACAATTGAACAAAAGTAACAAGAAATAATATGCCACCGGTTGTGACAGTATTTTTCATCATTTTTGTTTTTTTACCAAACTCCATTCCTAAAGGAACCGAAATTAAAATTGGCACTATCAAAACACCTGGAACTCCTCTTACTATACTGTTCCACTCTTGTGGAATAACACTATAATATTTTCCTAGTAAATCAGGTCCTAAAATCAACCCAATTATACCACCTATTATAGATGCTGGAATAAATAAATCCTGAAGTACTTTTACCTTACTTTTTATTACAACTCCTAGTAATATAAGTATACTCAAATACGCAATTATGCTCAAAAAATTATTCATTTATAAATTCTCCTGATTTCCCACCTGTTTTTTTACAAAGTCTGATATCTGTTATTATCATAGTTTTATCCATAGCTTTACACATATCATATATCGTTAAAAGTGAGGTAGTTACAGCCGTTAAGGCTTCCATTTCCACTCCTGTTTTTCCAGCTGTTTTTACACTTGCAACAGTTTCTATAGCAAATTCATCTTCTAAAAAATTAAACTTTATCTCTACCCCTGTTATAAATAAAGGATGACACATAGGAATCAAATCACTCGTTTTTTTTGCAGCCATTATTCCTGCAACTCTAGCTACTCCTAAAACATCTCCTTTTTCTATTCCACCATCTTTAACTCTTTCGTAAGTTTCTTTATTCATAGAAATTTTACCTTTTGTTATAGCTTCTCTTTTCGTTTCATTTTTCTCTGTTATATCTACCATTATAGCTTTACCATCTTCATTAAAATGTGTTAACATTCTCTAACCTCCTATGCACCAATTCACCATTATTTTTAACTTTTAGTATCTCTGCCATTATCTCTATAGCTATTTCATATGGGCTACCATCAGAAACTTTAAGTCCTATTGGTGAATATAACTTTTCTTCTGGCAATTTAACACCTTTCTCATGAAGATTTTTCTTTATTTCGATTACTTTTCTTCTACTTCCAACCATACCTATATATTTACTTTTTTTGTTCAAAGCTGCTTCTAACGATTGTTGATCCGTTAGATGACCTCTAGTCACAATTATAAAATATGTATTTTCATTTTCCGGTAATAAACTGATTAGATTGTAGTAATCCCCTATTAAAATATCTGAAAAACAACTTTCATACTCAAGTCTATCATCTAATATAACTCTTTCAAAATCTGAATCTTCTAAAAGTTTATATAATTTTTGTCCTATATGTCCAGCTCCAACTATTACAACTCTATTTTTAGGATTAATAACTTTTATATATCCTTCCACTGTTCCACCACAACTCATACCTAATTCAGCTTCTTTTGTCAAATCATATTTGAATTCTGAGTTTTTATTATCTTCAAGAGATTTTCTAGCATCATTTATCACCCTATGCTCTACTAAACCTCCACCAATTGTTCCTATGAAATCATTGTCCCAAACACCCATAAGCGTTCCCTCTTTTCTAGGTGTAGATCCACTTGATTTAGTTAATGTAACCAAAGCTACTTTATTTCCACTTTTTACTTTGTCAAAAACTTTCTCCAAAATACTTAAATCCATCCTCTTCCCCTTTCCTATGAAGCTCACTTAAAATACCTTCTAATACAGCTCCACCTAAACTTCTTGCTTTATCTGATATTGTAAAGCAATTATCATACTGATTTAATCTCGGATCTATATCAGCTATTTTAAATTTGGGTTTTACTTCATAGTTATCTGAAATTATCCCTCTTAACAAACCATCTATTGTTGCAAAAACTGGCGTCTCATCAATATAACCCAAAATCTCTTTTCTCTTGACATAATCCCCTATTTTTTTTACCGCTTTAAAAAATCCAGTTTTTTCAGAATATATAACTCTTTCTTTCGTTATTCCTGCTATATCTCCAGGTTCACCTGTATTGGGTAAAGCTCCTCTATCATATATAAGTCTTCCTAGATTATGACCTCTCATTGTTTCAACTACAATATTAACATCCCTCCCAGCTACAAATCCAGGTCCTAAAGCTATTGTTATTGGAGCCATATCCATATTAGTTCCATAATTTTTTTTTGCAATTATTGCATCTATAACAATCTGAGGTTTTAAAATCTCTATATATTTCCCAACAGGATCTACTGCTACTGGGATTTCATTTTTTTTCCAACACTCTTCTATCTCTCTTAAATCGTTTACTTTTTTAGCTTTTACTCCCTCTACAACCTGTTCTAAATTATATATACACTCAGAAAATACTACACTACGTCTTATTGCACTTGGCTTTTCAATTTCTAATGCTAAAATTTTAAATCCACTTCTATATAATCTATGAATAACTCCAGTTGCTAAATCTCCAGCACCTCTAACTATAACTAGCATATTTTTCCCCTTTATTTTTCAAAAGTTTTATTTTTATATCCCCAATATGATTTCTCGAGTCTTTTTGCTATTTCTCCAAACATCTTACAAGTATTCTCTATGAAATATTCATCAACAACAATTCTCTTTCCTTCTCTTAAATTAAATATCTTGACTATCTCCTTTTCTATAGACTCCGGTATCTCAGTCATATAGTCGTGTAAATAATCATTTCTTATTTTTCTAACTATTCCAATAAAATTTCTTTCATTATCAGATAAAGAAAAATCTATCTTCATTTTTTCTTCTATAAACAATATATAACTATTCAAATATGACATATTTTTATTTTGAATCTCTTCCAAATCTAAATTTCTATCATAAGCCAAATCTTTTGTTAGATTTTTTAATAGAACTTCAAATATCATAAAAATATTTAAAAGATTACTCATATTATGTATCTCTTTAAAAGCATTATTATTTATAAAATAACATTTACTATACTTTGAAAATTCACTTTCATTCTCTCTTGTAGCACTCAATGATTTTCTAGATACTTTTTGATATTCTTTCAAAAAAATACTATTTATTTTATACATTCTATGAATAGTTGTCATTCTTATTTCAAATTCTTCAAAAAATTTAGCACTTTCACCATCTACCGTAAAATATGGATTAGGTTCACAAGGAATTGTCTCAATCTGAATACATATATTCTTTAAATAATCTCCAGTTTTTTCATCATCATGCTCACAGCTTTTACAACCACAGTTCTCGCTATCACATTCTGATTCTACACTACATTTTTTTTGAATATCAGTATTCTCTATATCATCTTTTTTTTCTTTCTTTCCAAAATATTTTTTAAAAAAGTTCATTATCCACCTCTATAATTTTAAAGACTTTTATACCAATTCCAAGCTGTTTCTATTATTTTACTAACATCTACATATTGTGGTTGCCATCCTAAAATTTCTCTAGCTTTATCACTCGATGCCACTACAGACGCTGGATCTCCTGCTCTTCTTTCTATAACTTCAAATTTTATCTCTATTCCTGTAACTTTTTTTGCAGCATTCAGCATCTCTAATACTGAAAATCCAGTTCCATTTCCTAAATTATATATTCCACTTATATTTTTTTCTAACGATGGTAAAGCAGCAATATGAGCTTTAACTAAATCTACAACATGGATATAATCTCTAATTCCAGTCCCATCTGCTGTAGGATAATCATTTCCATAGATACTCAACTTTTCTCTTTCTCCTTTTGCTGTTTGTAAAATAATTGGAATTAAGGCCGTTACTCCATCACCTTTTTGCCCTATATGATATTTCTCGTGTGCTCCTCCAACATTGAAATATCTAAAAATTGAATAGTTTAGACCAAATGCTTTAGCTGCATCTATAATAACTCTTTCTGCCATTAATTTACTCCAACCGTATGGATTTATAGGATTTGTTGGATAATTCTCATATACCAATCCATCACAATCAACTTCACCGTAAACCGCAGCAGTAGATGAGAATATTATATTTTTTACATCATATTTTTTCATAACTTCAACTACATTCATAACACCATAAGTATTATTTAAATAATATTTATTAGGCTCTACAACACTTTCTCCAACTTTTATATAACCCGCAAAATTCATTACTGCATCAATTTTATTTTCAATAAAAACATTTTCAAAAGTCGATATATCTCTTATATCTCCTTTATAAAACTTTGCTCTTTTATCTACAAGCTCAATATATCCATTTTCTAAATTATCTAAAACTATAACGTTATATCCTGAATCTAATAATTCTGCTACAGCATGACTTCCGATATATCCTGCTCCACCTGTCACTAATATATTTTTCATAAAACACCTCTCTATGATTTAATTTCAACAATTAAATTATAGCATAATTTTACAAAAAATAAAAAAAGATTGGCAACTTCCTATCCTCCCAGGGGGCTGCCCCCCAAGTACTTTCAGCGTTTATGGGCTTA
>NZ_JTLI01000055.1 GCF_000799075.1 Cetobacterium sp. ZOR0034 | reverse complement strand
AAACAGGACTAAGAGAGCGTGGAGTAGAAAAGATTATTAAAATAGGGATGGTCTTTGCTAGCAAGATGCTAAAACTATACGTGAAATAGAAAATATTGATTTTTAGAATGTGGTATAATATATTAAAAAAAGGTGGTGGAAAGTATGGAGAGAAAAAAATTACCAATCGGAGTGAGTGACTTTAAAAAGCTAATAACAGAAAACTACTATTACATTGATAAAACAGGATTTATAGAGGAGATTTTAGAAAAAAAAGCAGAAGTTACACTGATATGTAGACCAAGAAGATTTGGTAAGACTCTGAATATGAGTACATTGAAGTATTTTTTAGATAAAAAAGATGCTCCAGAGAATATTGAACTTTTCAAAGGCTTAAATATAGAGAAAACTGAGTATATGAAAGAAGCAGGAAAATATCCAGTTATATTTTTAACACTGAAAGGATTAGATGGAGATAGTTATACAGAATTTTTAAGAAAGTTTAAAAGATTATTGAGTAAGCTCTTTAAAGAACATAAGCACTTAAAAAGTTTTTTAGATGAAGATGATTTGGTGAATTTTGAAAAAATTATCAATAGAAAAGATGACGCAGATTACGATATTGCGCTGCAATTTTTATCAGAGCTTTATGAAGAGTACATTGGAGTAAAACCAGTGCTACTAATAGATGAATACGATTCACCGATGATAGTTGCTCATGAAAAAGGGTATTATGAAGAGGTAAAAGATTTAATGGGTTCTTTCTATGGAAGTGCTTTAAAAGATGCACCAATCTCTTTTGCAGTAGTAACTGGGATTTTGAGAGTGGCAAAAGAGTCTATATTTTCTAGTCTAAATAATTTGAAGGTTTCCACGCTATTAATAAATAATTACAATCATTTTGGAATGACAGAAAGTGAAGTAGAAACTATTTTAAAGTATTATGGATTAGAGACAACTATGGATTCTGCTAAAAGTTGGTATAACGGTTATACTTTTGGAGATGAAAAAGTGTATAACCCTTGGAGTATATTAAATCACTGTGAGAATGGAGATTTAATATCTTACTGGGTAAATAC
>NZ_JTLI01000054.1 GCF_000799075.1 Cetobacterium sp. ZOR0034 | reverse complement strand
CTGTTATTTCGCTTATTCTAAGCTACTTTTAACATGTCGTAACTTTTCATTACGAAACGTGTCGCACCATTAAAATAGTTATGCGTATCTATAAACTTTCCATTCTCTGAATAATTTGTCACTATTTTTAAAGATCTATTTTTATTAAATGTTAGTAATGTTCCTATCCAATAAAATATATTCTGATCTCTAAAGAAAACTCCCTTTTGTGTTAGAACTTCATCTTCATCATAACGCTCTATTGAATATCTCTTTTCTTCAATCATTTTCTGTTTTTTTCTTAACTTTCCATCCTCATAGTAAGAGATATTTAATTTCTCATATCCACCTACAACATTGTATGAATAATCCTCTTGATTATGTTCACAAAGAGCATCTTCCCACTGAATATAGTTCTCTATTCCTCCTGATTTATAATATGATTTTGAATAGTTTAAGTATGAAGACTCATCAACTAAATCATACTTGTTAATCGACTGTAATTCTCCGGTTTCATAAAACCACTCAGATATACCAACTCTTAATCCATTTTTATAAGCTAATTTGGCATATAGTTTTCCATTTTCATAATAAATTAGTGAATCGTTTATTGGGGCATTATTAGAATAGTAGGTTTCATCCTGTAACTGCCCTGATTTATAATATTTCAAAAACTTTCCACAACGCTTTCCATCTTCTAAGTCTATGATACACTCTATTTGACCATTCTCATAATAGCTTTTAAACTCACAACTCTCTTTTCCTAATTTATAAAAACTATCTGTTTTTACAATTCCGTTTTTATAATAATCTTTATACTCTCCATCTATTAAATTATCCACATAAGAACAGATCTTTTTTAACTGACCATCTTCATAAAAAGTCCATCCCATTCCTATATATTCATTACTATTATTTAAGGTTCCTACACTCTTTAGATTTCCATTTAAATAATATTCCACAATCTTTGAAAACTTTTTAAATTTATATATTTTACTTTTTAATTCTCCGGTTTCATAAAATTCTATTGTTTGGTTCAAGTTTGTTAAAAATTTCAAACTTCCATCCTCATAATAATATTTAGAAGTTCCCACAATTTCACCGTTGACATACTCCTGCTCTTCTAGTAAAACATCCTTTTCATTATAAAGACAACGATAACCATTTTTTACAAATTCAAAATTTTCAACACAATACTCCTTTAAGGCTGGATTAATAACAAGAGTATTGTATCCTGTAGGTGTTACAATACGTTGAGACATTAAATTATTTGTAATATTTTCAAAAACTTCTATCTTTATTATATTTTTATTAATTGTATCAAAAGTTATATCTTCATAAGAGGCTTCGTCAAAAATACTTCTAATAACTCCTACATTCTCTGAAGAAAACTCCCAATATTCTAAAGCATATTCATCATCTAAATAGTATTCTACATATCTATATTCATCTTCATTTCGACTAGTAAAACTATTATAAGAAATATTTAAATACTCTATCTCTTCTTCATTATTTAAATAATAAATTGTATAAAAACCTTCATCACTACTTAACTCAATTTTTTTTAAAAACATATTATTTTCCAACATCTTCCCTCTCTTGAATTTTATACCATAGTTCATCTGTAAAAAAAGTAGATTTTATTTGTTCCATTATATTTTCTATAATACTCGTATCAACTTCCTCTTTTTGAACTACTCTTTTATCTTCTCCTGCTTTTGTATACAAACTTTCAATTTCATAATTTTTCACTGTTGCTATAAGCTGCTCTCCACCATCTAAAATTAAAATTTCTTCAGGATTTTCCTCAGCATCAAAACTGATTTGAATTTGAATCCCAAGCTCTTTGGAAAACTCTTTGTATGTTTTTATCTTGTTATCTTTTATATAAACCGCTTCGATACTATAAAAGTCATTTTTCAATATTAAGCTTCTATCTTCAAATGTGGTTGCTGAAGCATCAACTATAGATAAAAATAAAAGATATATCAAAATTAAAATAATTTTGTTCATACCCACCCCTTTGTTTGCTTTATAAAATATATCTTAATACTAATACATTTATCTATTAAATTCAATAATATATTAAAGATTTTATTTATAATATTTTTTAACTCAACGAACAGATATTTTCATATTTATCTATTTGACACTTTATTTCTCTAATGGTAAAATAAAGTTTACGAACAATTTTTTTAAAAAATAGTTATCTAGGAACAACTTTGAAAAAATGATAACATATTAGAATATAAAAAATTAGATTTCGAAATATAAGGAGAGATAGATTATGAAAAATAGATTAAACTTACTGTGCTTAATATTGTTAATAGCACTACTAACCGCCTGTGGTAATAAAGAGTCTGAAATATCTAAAAAAGAGGTTGTTGCAGCTCAAGTTGGAGCAGCAAAAAGCTTAGATCCTCAAGGTACTAATGACAAAAGATCACTTGAGGTTATCGTTCAACTTTACGATACTTTGGTCGAAGTTGACAGTGATATGAATTTAAAAGATGGATTAGCCGAAAGTTGGGAATATATAACTCCGACTAAAATTAGAATGAAGCTAAAGAAAAATGTGTTCTTCCATAATGGAGACCCTTTAAAAGTTGAAGATGTTATCTTTTCTTTAAACAGAGTTAAAAACTCAAAAATAGTTGGAGTTATTGGTGAGAGTATAGACACTCTTCAAAAAGTTGATGATGAAACTTTTGATATTAATACAAAATATCCTACAAAAACTCTTTTAAAATTTTTAGCTGACCCTGGAGCATCTATTGTAAGCGAAAAAGCTGTCACTGAATCTGGAACTAATTTTGGACAACATCCTATTGGAACAGGTGCTTTCATTTTAGAGGAATGGATAACTGGAGATAAAATTACCTTAAAAAGTAATGTTAATCATCCTTTTAAAAAACCAAACATCGACAAATTAGTTTTCAGAAGTATTCCTGAAGCTACCAATAGAGTTATTGGATTAGAAACAGAGGAACTCCATGTAGCTTATGCTGTTTCACCTATAGACGCTGAACAAGTTCAAAACAATCAGAACTTAACTCTTATGACAGTTGATCCTCTAGCAATAGAGTTCATCGGTTTCAACATGAATGATTCAAAATTAAAAGATAAAAATTTAAGAATGGCAATAATCTATGCCTTAAATGCTGATGAGATTTTAGGTACAGTTTTAGGAAAATACGCTGAAAGTATCAACTCTCCTTTAGCTTCAAATATGTTTGGATACACAGATGATAGAGCTGTCTATAATCAAGATATTGCAAAAGCTAAAGAGTATTTAGAAAAAGTTGAAAACAAAGAGAATCTAAATCTATCTATAACAATCCACAGTAACAGTGACAGTATGCAAATATCTCAAATTATTCAAGCTCAATTAAAAGAGATTGGAATAAATCTAACTATAAATCCTTTAGAGTGGGGAACTTTTATAAGTGAAACATCAAATGGAAAACACCAGCTTTTCCATCTTGGTAAGACATCTCCAACTGGGGATGCTGAGGAAGCATTAACTGTTTTCAATGAAAAATTTATAGGTCCTGCTGGAAATAGATTCTTCTATTCAAATACAGAGGTTAACCAACTTTTAAAGCTAGCTAAAGAGGAGATAGATGACCAAAAAAGAGAGAGCTACTATCAAAAAGCTGCAAAACTTATTCAAGAGGATGGAGTTATGGCAATATCATTTACAAGAAAAGTTATTGCTGGAGTCAATAAAAATATATCTGGCTTCGAACCTCATCCGAGTGGAATGCACAGATATTATAAAGTCGATAAGAGGTGAGATAAGTGAAAAATAAAAAGATTGTAGTCGGTTATCAAGGAATCGAGGGAGCATTTAGTCAAGAAGCTATGTTTCAATATTTTGGGGAAGATATTGAAGCTAAAAATTATAAAACATTCGAAGACGTTTTTATAAACCTTAAAAATGAAGAGATTGAGTATGGTATTTTACCTATTGAAAATTCAACTACAGGATCTATCAACTTAGTTTATGATTTATTAGATAAGTATGATCTTTTTATAGTTGGAGAGGTTTGTATAAAAATAATTCAAAATCTAATCGGCAATAAAAATTCTACCCTAGAGAATATCAAAGAGATTTACTCTCATCCTCAAGGATTTGAACAGAGTAAAATCTTTATAGATTCTTTAAGTGACGTAAAACATATTCACTACCACAATACAGCTCTAAGTGTAAAATATATAAAGGATTCTAACTCTTTAGAGAAAGCTGCTATTGGAAGTAATCGTGCTTGTAAAATTAATAATTTAAAAATTCTTAAAGAGAACATAAATGATAATGAAAACAATAAAACAAGATTTATTGTTATCCAGTCAAATTTAAAAAGTCATCCTGATAATAATAAAATTACAGTCGGAATAAAATTAAAACATGAAATTGGAAGTTTGTATAAAGTGTTAGGTGAGTTTTATAATCATAAAATAAATCTTACAAAAATCGAATCAAGACCTATAGGTGACGGGACTTTTTCATATAATTTCTATATTGATTTAGAAGGAAATTTATCTCATGACAATTTGAAAAAAGCTTTAAATAATATAACTAAAGAAGTAAAAAAACTAAAAGTTTACGGTAGTTATAAAAAATGTAAAATCCTGACATAATAAAGAAAAAGTGCCAAATTTAAATGGCACTTTTTTTATAACCTTCTACTTCCCCCAAACCTTTTCTAAAAACTGAGAATAACTTATTTTATCACTATCATAGTTAACCTTTATAGATTCAACATCAATACCACTAACGATTTTGCTCTATTCATTTTTTCACCTCAAACTCTTTTAAAAACTCTCCGTATCCCTCTTTCTCTAACTCTTCTAAAGGAATAAATCTAAGTGCAGCAGAGTTCATACAATATCTCTTTCCCGTGGGTGCTGGTCCATCATTAAATACGTGTCCTAAATGAGAATTTGCATGCTTGCTTCTCACCTCTGTTCTTGGCCAGATAAGTTTAAAATCCTTTTTCAACACTATATTTTCAGAAACTAAAGGCTTTGTAAAACTTGGCCAACCAGTTCCGGATTCATATTTGTCATTAGATGAAAAAAGAGGTTCTCCTGAAACAATATCTACATAGATACCCATTTTTTTATTATCATTATACAAGTTTTCAAACGGAGGTTCAGTGCCATTTTTCTGAGTAACTTCATACTGTATATTAGTAAGTCTTGATTTCAATTCAGCATCACTCGGTTTTTTAAAATCTTTCCAATCTCCAAAAGCTAAAGTTCCAATCATAATTCCAACTCCTATAAAAAATTTTAGTTTCATACTATTCTCTCCTGTTCATATAAAAAAACTATAAGTTATATTCATCTAAATATGATTTTCAATCTCTTTTCACAAATTTAATTTTTTATTTCTCTTCAAGCAGTTTGACGATATCTTTTTCGAAACTTAAAGGAGTATCTGTTGGTGAAAATCTTTTTATTACATCACCTTTTTTATTAACTAAAAATTTTGTAAAGTTCCATTTTATTTCATCATCTACTGTTATAAAATTTCTCTTTTCTTTAAGTCTTTTGTATAATTCTAAAGAATCTTTTGTTTCATCTGCTTTTGGAGCCTTCAATCTCAAAAATTTAAATAAATCAGAGGAGTTATTTCCATTTACATCAATCTTAGAAAAAATTTTAAATTTAACACCGAAATTAATATTACAAAAATTTAAGATTTCAGAATTTTCTTCGGGAGTTTGTTCTCCAAATTGATTAGATGGAAAATCTAATATCTCAAAACCTTTCTCTTTATATTTTGTATATAATAACTGTAATTCTTCATATTGAGGAGTATACCCACAGTGTGTTGCGGTATTTATAATCAAAAGAGTTTTTCCTTTATACTCTTCAAGTGAAATTTCATTACCGTTTGAATCTTTTACTTTAAAATCATAAATGTTTTTCATTAGTATTCTCTCCTTTTTTATTTATTTTTTAAAGAATATCATATAGTTAAGATTATTGTAAATTAGTTGCTTTTTAGTAACTAGTTATTAAATATTATCTAGTTGCTTTTTATTTTTTTAATCAATTTTATTTATTTTCATTTAATAAATCATTTATTTTTTGTAAACGTTCTTTAGAATAGTTATCTAAATTTTTACTCATAGTAGTTAGTATAAATTCAATTAAAGCTTGAGTAGATATAATAGAATTGAAATAACTTATCCCTCTTATATCGGTGAAAAGAGTGATATCTCCTAAATTAGCAACAGGTGAAGTTGTTTTGTCGGTTATAACAATCACTTTAGCATTAGCTTTTTTAGCTAATTCAATTAGAAGAGAGTAAGTTTTTGAATATTTAGGATGAGAGATAAGAAGTAAACAATCATCTTTTTGTATGTCAACTATATTTTTTATAAGTTCAGAATTGTTTTGACTATGAGTAATTACATTGTTTAAAATAAAACCTAGACGTAAACCAAAAAATGAAGCAATACCAGATGTACTTTTGAATCCAATTACATATTTTTTATTAGAGGTATTTAGTATGTGTATAGCTTTTTTTATTTTGTCAAACGAATCATTATTTAGAGTTTCATCAAGATTATTAATAATCGAATTTCTAAATGTTTCAATTAAATTGTTTTTATTTAAAATCTCTTCATTTAAGCTTAGTTTTTCTGATGGAGTAAGAATTTTATTACTAACTTCCTCTTTTAAATTATTTTTGAAATCTTTAAAGTTTTTAAATCCTAATGATTTTACAAATCTGATAACAGAGGTATCACTAATATTTAATTCTTTGGCAATATCAATTGATGTTAAGAAATATATTCTATTTTTATTATTACAGAAAAAATCTGCGATAAGAGTTTCTGTTTTAGTCAAATTTTTATTTTGTATTCTTTTTTCTAGAGAACAAATCATAAAACGCTCCTTAAAATATTATTTACAATATAGCTTAACATATTTTTGTTTATATATGAATAATAAATATTTATATATTTTTATAAGTCTAAAAAACTGTAAATCAAACAAAAAATTCAAAAAAAGATTGACTTATTGAAATAAAGTATGTATATTTTGTTTATAGATAAACAATTTTTCGCGGAAATGTTTTTTAAAAAATATTTTTGGAGGGTAGAATGAATCAAAAAGAGAAAAAGAAAATTAGCTTTCCACACACGTATGTAATTATTTTGGGGTTAATAATTTTTGCAACATTACTAACTTGGATTGTTCCAGCAGGTCAATTTCCAAGAGTAAAAGATGTGGTTACAGGAAGAACTATAATTGTGGCAGATCAATTCGCTTTTATAAAAAATACTCCTGTTAATTTTTTAGATATTCCATTCAAGATTGTAGATGGATTAAATCAATCAAGCAGTATTGTATTTTTGGTTTTAATTGTTGGGGGAGCATTTCATGTGATAATAAAAACAGGGATGTTTCAGGCTCTTACAGCTAAGGTAACAAAAACTTTTGGCGATAAAGAAAGTTTTTTAATTCCAGCATTTACAACAATATTTGCCATAGCTTGCATGAGTATTGGAGTTAATACATTTATAGGATTTGCTCCAGTCGCAATAATATTAGCAAGATCGATGGGGTATGATGCGATAGTTGGAATTTCAATGGTTGCTTTGGGTGGAGCAATAGGATTTAGTACAGGAACATTCAATCCTTTTACAACAGGAGTAGCACAAGCTCTAGCTGGATTGCCTATGTTCTCAGGATTAGGATATAGAGTATTCAGTTTGATTGTTTTTTTAATTGTCACAAATATATATATACTAAACTATGCTAAAAAAATAAAAAAGAATCCAGAGTTAAGCGTGGTTAGTGATTTAGAAAAATTAGAAAATACTCTTGAAAATAATCAAGATGTAATGCCAGAGATAGAGAGCAGACATTACTTAGTTTTAATAATAGTAGTAGCACTATTTGGTGTTTTAATATATGGTGGAACAGCTTGGCATTGGGGATTGAATCAAAGTGCAGGATTATTTATTTGGATGGCTATCTTAGGAGGCCTTGCATATGGATTTTCACCAAGTACTATAGCAAAAGAATTTGTGAATGGAGCTAAAGGACTTATATTTGGGGCTTTAATAATAGGTATAGCTAGAACAATATCGATTATTTTGACAGATGGTAAAATATTAGATACATCAGTTTATTATTTAGGAAATATGTTAGCATCATTACCACACTCATTCCAATCAACAGGAATGTTTTTAATGCAACTATTTATAAATGGATTAGTTACATCAGGAAGTGGTCAAGCAGCAGTTACAATGCCGATAATGCTTCCTGTAGCTGATATTATAGGTATGACTAGACAAACAGCAGTATTGGCATTTAATTTTGGAGATGGATTAAGTAACTATGTTTTACCAACATCTTCAGCACTTATGGGATTCCTTGCTATAGCTAATGTTTCTTATGAAGCTTGGATGAGATATATGGGAAAACTATTTTTACTTTGGATAGTTACAGGATCAATACTAATAACAATAGCAAACTGGATAGGATACGGTCCATTTTAATTAAAGGAGAAAGATATGAAGCAAAAAATTTTTGACAGAGTTGAAAGATTAAAAGATGAATTAACCAACCTAAGTGATTTTATTTTTGATAATCCTGAACTAGGATTAGAAGAGTTTAAAAGTTCAAAGAAAATTGTAGAGATTTTAAAAAACAATGGATTTGAAATTGAAATGGGAATAGGAGGATTTGAAACAGCTTTTAAAGCAACATATGAAGTTGGAAATTTTGGACCTTCAATTGGTTTGTTGTGTGAGTATGATGCTTTAGAAGGTATGGGACATGGATGTGCTCATCATCTTCAAGGACCAAGTGTTATAGGAGCCGCTTTAAGTTTAAGAGACTCATTGAAAGATAAAAATTATAAAATTGTTGTGTATGGAACTCCAGCAGAGGAAACTGTAGGAGCAAAGGTGAAAATGCTTCAAGAGGGATGTTTCCAAGATATAGATGTAGCACTTATGATGCATGGAGCCCCTGACACAACAACAGATGTAAAATCTTTAGCTCTTTCAAATTTTACAATAAAATTTCATGGAATAAGCTCGCATGCAGCTTTAGCTCCAGAAAAGGGAAGAAGTGCTTTAGATGGCTTAATTTTACTGTTCCAAGGAATTGAATTTTTAAGAGAGCATATGAGAGATGATGTAAAAATACACTATACAATAACAAATGCAGGTGGTCCTGCAAATGTGGTTCCTAAATATGCGGAAGCAAAAGTAAGTATAAGGTCTTATGATAGATTTTATTTAGATCATATTATTGAGAGGTTTTCTAAGGTGGTACAAGGAGCTTCTCTTATGACTGAAACAGAGTATGAGATTATAGAAACAAAAAGGTTAAATAACAAGATACCAGTATTAGAGCTAAATCAAATCCTAATGGATAATGCCAAATTGGTTGATGCACCTAGATTATCTCCCCCTAGAGAAAAAACTGGTTCAACAGACTTTGGAAACGTAATGTATCAAGTACCAGGTTCATGTATAAGAGTTGCATTTGTGCCTAAAGGGACTTCATCGCATTCAGAAGAATTTTTATGTGCAGGTAAAAGTAAAGAAGCTCATGATGCAATAATATTTGGAGCTAAAATTTTAGCAGGGACAGCTTATGATTTAATTCAAGATGAAGAACTATTTAGAAAAGTGAAAGAAGAGTTTAAAGCTAATAAAGAAAAAAGTGAGAAAATATAGATAAAACATATAGAAATAGTCGGTATATTTTTTATATACCGACTGT
Organism: Cetobacterium sp. ZOR0034; assembly: GCF_000799075.1. NCBI lineage: Bacteria > Fusobacteriati > Fusobacteriota > Fusobacteriia > Fusobacteriales > Fusobacteriaceae > Cetobacterium > Cetobacterium sp. ZOR0034. The sequence goes on along the minus strand of NZ_JTLI01000054.1, from coordinate 17,033 downwards.
TTTTATTTTAAAACTATTTAAAGTAATAGCTTAATTAATTCATAGTCTGAGTAATTTTCTAATTCGAGTATCTTATCATATGGATTACCCTCTAATTTTAATAGAAAGGCAAAGGCTGGTTCTGTTTTCATGCCATCTTTTTTTAGTTCGATTATTTTTTGACGGAATTTAGAGTCTGCTAATTGTAATATTCTATCTTCGATTATCATATGTCGATAACCATTTGTTTGGGTAGAGTTTATATGGCTACCATAAATCTCTATTTCCATTTCGTCTATAAAAAAGTTAGCTACTAATAGATTATTTTTAAATAGATCCTCTCTAATAGAAAAATTTTTTTGTTTTGAAAAATTTTCTTCTATAAGCTTTCTAAAATCTAGAATATTTGTAAAATAACAGACTATATCCAAATCACTTTTTTCGTTATCAACACCTAAAGGAATAGTTCCAACTAAAATTGGAGTGAAATTTTTAAGTGTTTCAAAAATTTCTAACTCTGATAATATCTTATAACTTTTTTTCTGTTTTTCATTTCCAAAAGAAAGGTATTCTATACTTTGGAAATTGATTTTAGTCATTATAAATCATTTTTTTACTCATACCACCATCAATGATTATATTTGCTGCATTTATAAAGTCATTTTCAATATCAGATAAAAATAAACATGCATTAAGAATATCCCGAGGAGTTCCAACTCTTCCTGATGGGTGTTGTGAATGATCTGTTGCAGTCAAAGTATTATAATTTTCAACTTGTATCCATCCAGGGCTAATAGCATTAACAGTTATAGGTGTTTTGGCTAAAGAAACAGCAAGAGTGTTAGTTAAAGAGACTAAACCGCCTTTAGAAGCTCCATAAGCTTCCCAATTAGATTCATTTTGATTCCATCTAGTAGAAGTGATATTTATTATTCTACCATAAATTTCTCCTTTATTTATTTTTATAAACTCTTTACAACAGATAAAACTTCCACGCAAATTAACATTTATAACATCGTCGAACTCATCTATAGAGATATCTTCAATATTTTTATTAAAAGTTGATATGGCAGCATTATTTATAAGTATATGAGCATTTCCATATTTTTCAACAATTTTAGAGAATGAATTTTTTATCTCAGTTTCTGATCTAAGATCAACCTGTATGAAGTCTATATCTGAAGATAGTTCATTATGTTTTTTTATATCTAAAACGACTACTTTGTATCCCTTCTGACGGAATCCCTCTGAAAGATGGTACCCAATACCACCAGCACCACCAGTAATAATACATATATTATTTGAAAAATTTTTTTTCATTTTACCACCTTTATTTTTTTATTTTTTTTATTCCAAAATACATTAAAGCTAGCCCAACACTCAGATTTAATGTAGATAAAATATTTTTATTTAAAAAATTACTACTCAAAGAACCTATAAATCCAATAAAACTTAAAAATATTAAAGTAGCCAAAAGAGAACCTATAGAAAATAGTAAAATTGATTTTTTATCTAAAAAGTTTTCATTTAACTTAGTACTAAAAACACCTATCCAGAAAAGAATTGTCATAGGATTAGCAGCTGTTAAAAAGAAAGCTTTTAAAAAAGGAAGATTAGAATTAAAATCTTTAAATAGATTGATACTTGGCAATATAGAAAGATTAAAATATCCTAAAATTAATTGAAGTCCAAAAATAATAACAATACCAGCTCCTAATAAATTAAAAGATTTTTGAGTTTTTTCATTTTTTATAAATGATGAAATTCCTAAAATAGCTAAAATTATATACATTGCATCAGCAAGAACGACTCCTAAAACTCCAAATAAAGTATGTATAAAACTTTCGTTGACTCCTAATGAAAATATATAAAGGCAAACTGGACCAATAGCAAGTTGTAATAACATCCCAAATTTAAAACCTTCAATCAGCATAAAATCCCTCCATTTATCTAGAATTAATCTTCTACAAATAATAACAGAAATATTTTTAAGTGTAAATTAAAATATTAAACTGGTTACTTTTTTGTAACTAATTTACATTAATTATAAAAGCATGGTAATCTAAAATAAAAAGGAGTTGATGTTTTATGAAAAATTTTTTAATTCTTGCTCTTTTAATTTCTAGCATATCTTTAGCTAATGAATCTATAGGTATTGGAAAAAATGAAAAATTAAATTTGTGGAAAGAGAGTGGAAGTCATATTCAGAAGAATATAAACTTATAGTTTTTTAAATATAGTTAGGAGGATTTTTATGATTCTTGGAATTAGTGGAAGTGGCCGAACTAATGGAATAACTTCTAAAGTTATAAAAAAAATATTAGAAAATTGTAATGAAGAAACTGAATTTATATCATTATCTGGAAAAAAAATAGGAGGTTGCTTGGGATGTACCGCCTGTGCCAAAGATAATATTTGCATAATCCAAGATGATTTCCATGAGATTGCTAATAAAATGTTAAAAGCTGATAAAATAATTTTTGGAGCTCCTAATTATTTTGGAACTTTAAATGCTATTTCTCATAGTTTTTGGGAAAGAACTTATTCTTTTAGACATAATGAATTTTTAGGATTAGCTGGAAAACTAGGTGTTATTATAAGTATTGGCTATAATGAAATTGGCACAAGTTCTGTTAATGAAGAATTAAAAAAATTTATGAGTAAGTATAATTTTATGTCTATTATAAAAGAAATGTTTATTGAAGGTTACTCTCAATGCTATACATGTGGCTTTGGATTAACTTGCTCTATAGGAAAAGTTGTTAAAGATCATGGTTTTATTGATAAAATAGAACCACATCACTTACCAAAAACACTAGAAGAACAAAATCAATCTTTATTTGAAATAAAAAAGAGCGTAATACTTTTAAACAATATAAAAAATGATAAAGTATAAACGCAAATAAAATTTTAGAGAAATAAAAATAAAAACGATACCAAAATTTAATTAATTCAGGTATCGTTTTTTATTATTAATTTTCAAAATGTATTTTAGAAAAATCTAAATCTTTATCTTCATATGCTACTTTTTGTTCATCTGGATATCCTAAAGAGATTATTGATACTATCTTTAAATTCTTAGGAATATTTAATAAATTAGTAAGATATTCTTCAGAAGATAAGGTGCTCGAATGTTTATGCCCTTTCACATTGACCCAACATCCTCCAATTCCTAAATCAAAAGCTTTTAGTAAAATTGAAAAAGATACAATAGAACAATCTTCATTCCATAGATTTGATTTCTCTGGATCTCCTAAAACAACTATTCCTAAATTTGCTCCTTCTAGCATCGATCCACTACCACTATCTTTTGCCTTTGCCATTTTTTTTAATTTTTCTTTATTTTTCACCACAATCAATTCAAATGGTTTTATATTTTTACCTGTTGGAGAAGATAATCCAGCCTTTAAAATTTCATTCAGTTTTTCATTTTCTATGTCTTTTGAAATATACTTTCTAATCGATCTTCTTGCTAAAAAATCCACGATTCCTCCTTCAAAACTAACAACATTATTTTATACTTTCTAAATTTACAAAAACTCGTCCATCCAAAATAATTCTAGCAGTTCTATACACTCCAAGTCTTGTAATCTTACATTCATTATCTATGTACTCCGCTGTTGATTCCACAGGAATAACTCCTCCTGGATGACCTATCTCTATTTTATCATTTTCCTTTCCTCTTTGTGAAAGTAAGTTATAAACTATACTTCCCTTTACTCTTGCTATTGCTCCCGTTCCTACAGTGCCAGTTACAGGATATGTTTTATGCATCTTTAGCATAAATACTAATCTAGAAACTATATCTACATCCTCTTTTGAAACTTCAATTCCATTAAAAGCTTTATAATTTTGTGATCTACTCACCATTGCAAAAAATGGTTGATACGGTGTTTCTTTTGCTGCTTTTTCCCACGAGTCAACTAAGCCTAATTTAAAGCAAATCTCTCCTCTTATTCTCTCTATTTTATTCATCAATTCTTTATTGTTATCTATCTCTGATGCTGTTTCTGTACCTATTAATCCAAGTTTTTCTGCTTCTATAAATATAACTATATTTCCAGCGTCAACCACAGATACTTCAAAACTCTCATTTCCAATACTAATAATATCTTTTGCATTACCTGTTGGAAGTAATTTCCCTGTTATCCCACCTACAACATCTGACCAATCAAGAGTTATCTTTGCTCCTGTACCTGGAACTCCATCAATTTTAAAATCTCCATTAACTATTGCTTTTCCGTTTTTAACTGGTACTTCAACCTCTAATATTCTTTTTGTATTTGTTAAATGAACTTTTACTTTAGTTATCGGTTCAATCGCTTCTACCAATCCATTATTAACAGCATAAACTCCTACTCCAGAAGATATATTTCCACAATTTCCACCATAATCCACAAAACTATCTACAAAACTAACCTGTCCAAAAGTATAATCTATATCCGCATCTTTTCTTGTTGATGGTCCTATTATAGCTAATTTACTTGTTAATGTATCTGCACCGCCAAGGCCATCTATTTGTCTCACATCTGGACTTCCAAAAATTGATAAAATAATTTTATCTCTTAACTTTTGATCTTTTGGCAATTCGTTTTCCATTATAAAAATCCCTTTACTCGTTCCACCTCTAACAATAGAACACTTTATTTCAAGTGATTCTTTTTCAAAATAACAACACTTCATTTATTTCCTCCTTTTTAATCTTTTGAATATATTACTTCATCATTAACAATAGTTTTTAAAATCTCGATATCTTTAATTTTCAATGGATCACATTTATAAATATTTTCAGACAATACAACAAAATCTGCGAATTTACCTTTCTCTATTGAGCCTAAAACATTTTCTAGTTTATACTGATATGCTGAATTTAGAGTTGATGCTTTCAATGCATCTTCAACAGATATCTTTTGCTTTTCTCCAATCACTCTTCCGGTAGTTGACAATCTATTTACTGCTGACCAGATTATTTTCAATGGTTCCATTGGAACTACAGGTGAATCTGAATGAAGTGTAAATATAATTCCCCTATCAAGAGCACTTTTACAAGGACTCATTCTCATAGCTCTATCTGGTCCCATGAAAATATTTACATGTCTATCTCCCCAATAATAGGTATGTAATATATAAAAAGATGGAATAACTCCTAATTTTTTCATTCTATCTAACTGATCTTCCCTAGCCATTTGAGAGTGAATGACCACATGTCTAGCATCTGAAACAGGATTCTTAGTTTGACACTCTTCAAAAGCATCTAAAATATCATCTATTGCTGCATCTCCATTTCCATGGATATATACTTGTTCTCCTCTATCATGAAATGCTTTGACAGTTTTTATTAATTCATCTTTAGGCCACATCGGATATCCTCTGTAAGTTTCATCTTTATCTTTTGGTACTTTAAAATATGGTTTTGTCAAATAACCAGTATATCCTTGAATTGAACCATCTTGATAAGTTTTTCCAGTTCCTTTCATCAGCATATCATCAAATTTAAAGTCATCTAATTTGTCAATTAAAGCTATATTTCTATTCAAAATAATTCTGGATTTTATAACTTTATTTTCTTGTCCCCACTTTAGTAAATCAATCTCCTTAAGTGTTCTTGTCGCTCCAGTACTCGCAGTTGTTATTCCAGCTTTTGAATATATCTTATTTGCTGTTTCAATTGCTACTTTTTCATCTTCATTTGTTACTTTAGCTAAATATATATTCAATAAATCTAAAGCTTCTTCTATTACACCATTTACTTTCCCATCAACATCTTTAACAAAAATACCATCTGCAGGGTTTTCAGCAAAATCATCTATTTGAAGCATTCTCAATCCCATTGTATTTAAAAAATGTATATGCCCTGATATATGTCTAATAATTATTGGATGAACATCTGATATTTCATCTAAATCTTTTCTTGTTAAAAATCTTCCATCTTCTAGATTAGAGTCATCAAATCCGAATCCTTTTATCAATTCACCTTTTTCAGTTTTTTGAGCTTTTTGCTTTATTTTTAATAAAATTTCTTCAAACTTTTTTATTTTTCCGATAGGATAACTATTCAAATTTATTTCTGTGCCCTCTCTTAAACCAACTTGAAAGTAGTGACTATGTGCATCAAAAAAACCTGGAATTAATGTTTTTCCTTCTAGATCAAATAATGCTGCTTTGTGATACTTCTTTAATAATTCTCCTGTTTTTCCTAACTCTTCAATCAAACCATTTTTTACATACACAGCTTCTACATATCTCTCTTCATTAAAAACAATTATTTCTCCACCATAATAAATCGTCTCTCTCACTTTGACCTCCTTTTAAGATTTTTCACAATAAAACTTTCATTATTAACATAGCCAGTGAAGCATTGAAAATTGAAATCCCAAAAAATATTAAATAGTCATTTGCTCTTATTCCGATTGGTCCAAGTAGACGCCCCATGTATTGAATTTGAGCTCCCATCAATGCAATAGCAGGAAAAATTATGGTTATCTCTTTTTGTCCTACAATACCTAAATCAAATAGTCCAATTAACACTCCAACACCACCAGCCATAGATAGCCATGCGCTTAATAAAACTGTAATGGTTTCTCCTGGTAATCCAAAAATTCCCATAATAGGTCCAAAAACTTTTCCAATATGCTCTAACAAATTAGTTACTTGAAGTATTTTTATTATTATGAATGCCATCATAACATTTGGAATTATACTATTAATACCTATATCAAAACCTTTTCTGCACCCTTCAATAAAATAATCAAAAATATTTTTTTTCATCTGCATCCCCTTCTATATCATATAGATTTCTTTACAAAGGTTACATACGCTCTCATAAGGTTTGCTCCAAAAAATTTCAATCCAAAAATTATTACTAATGGAAAGCCAATTGAAACATTTATATAATCAAATAACCCCGACATAACTGCAAAATAATTTACTATAGTTCCTCCAGCTGAAAATGCAAATGCTGCTGCTATATATTTTTCTTTTGGAGTAATTAATTTTTTCTCTTCTAAAGTATTAATTAATCCTGCCGTTGCATCCATACTTTGAAGACTTGTTATTAGCACTACTGAAAATATTCCTGAAATTCCAAGTATAGGTTTCAAAATTGGTGTCAACAATTTTTCACCAGCCTTTAATCCACCATATGCTTCAACTACATTTACCACACCTAAGGCAAACATAACTGCTGGAACTAGGCTCAACGCAAACAAAAATCCATGTTTAGCTCCATCCCCTGCTATTCCTTGAAATGTTGCTGTACTTCTACTCATCGTTCCAAAGCTTCCACTTAAAGTGGAAAAATCGAAAACTTTCAAAATTCCATCTTCTGAAGAAAATAATCCCGAAAAGAAAACAATTATAAAAATTAATGCTATATAGCCTACAATTTGATTTTTTCCATCTTTCAAATCTTATCCCTCCAGTTTTATTTCAAGTTTTTCTTTAAATAATTTATCAAACCATCCATTTCAACAAACTCCATTATGTGTTGAGGTATTTTTTCACAACGATATCTCTCATTTTTATTCTTGTTAAAAATTATTCCATTGATATAATCTATTTCTAAATTATCAAACATCTCAATTTTCTCTGTTTCTTCACATTGAATTGCTAAAATTCCTAAATTTATACAATTTCTATAAAAGATTCTAGCAAAAGATTTTGCAATTACTACTTTTATCCCTAATTCTTTTAGCATTAAAGGTGCTGTTTCTCTACTTGAACCCGACCCTAAATTATTTTCAGCTACAAAAATATCCCCTGGTTCACAAATTGTTGAAAACTCTGTATCAATCGGACTCATTGTATATTTAGCTGCCTCTTTTATAGGTAACTCCATATAAGCCGGTGGCGAAATAATATCTGTATTTATATTATCTCCATATTTTAAGCTTCTCCCATTTATCTTCATTACTATACACCCTCCTCATTTGATAAAAATCTAGGATCAACAATCTCTCCTTTAATCGCTGAGGCAATTACTGTAAGTGGTGAAGCTAAATATACCGAACTTTTTTTACTTCCCATTCTTCCTATAAAGTTTCTATTAGTTGAAGATATACAAGTTTCTCCCTCTCCAAGTGCTCCTGAATGTATTCCTAAACAAGCTCCACAGCTCGAAGCTAATACAGTTGCTCCAGCATCTGATAAAATTTGTAAAATTCCATCTTTTGCACATCTATCCCATATCTCTTTTGAAGCTGGAGATATTAGCAATCTAGTTCCCTCTGCTATCTTTTTCCCTTTTATGAAGTCTGCCGCTATTTTCAAGTCGTTATATCTTCCACCTGTACATGATCCTATATAAGCTTGATCAATTTTAATATTCTTTAATTCTTTTGCCTTTATAACATTATCAACTTCATGAGGGCAAGAGCATAGGGGTTCTAACTTTTCTACATCAATTACAATTTTTTCTAAATATTTTCCATCACCATCTTCAGATAAGAATTCTACATCCTTATTTTTTATATCTATATTCAATGACTCTAAATATTTTTTTGTAATCTCATCATATTTTATAATCCCATTTTTTGCTCCTGCTTCAACAGCCATATTCGTAATACATAATCTCTCATCCATGATTAAGCTTTCTATTGCTTCTCCTGAAAACTCCATTGCTTTATAAGTTGCACCCGCATGACCTATTTTTCCTATAGCTGATAGTATTAAATCTTTAGCCATTACTCCTTTAGGAATTTTTCCTTTAAATTCAATTTTTATTGTTTCAGGCACTTTCAACCATATTTTTCCTGTAGCTAAAACTCCAAGCATCTCAGTCGAACCAATCCCTGTTGAAAATGCTGATAAAGCTCCATAGGTACAAGTATGACTATCAGTTCCTAAAATAACTTCCCCAGGTAAAACTCTCATTTTTTCAACCATAACTTGGTGGCATGGTCCTGCAAATTCGTAATAGTTTTTTACTCCATACTCTTTTGCCCAATCTCTTGTGAATTTTACAATACTTGCCTGATGAGCATTTGCAGGTGGAGTATAATGATCTGAAATAATCGTCACTTTTTCAGGATTCCAAATTTTTAACTTTAACGCTTTCATTTTTTCAGCTATTTCTATTCTTGGTCCTAAAATATCATCCATCATAGCTTGATCTACATCTACCCAAACAATGTCTCCTGCTTTTATTTTTTCAACTCCAGCAGCTCTTGCCAAAATTTTTTCTGTTAATGTCATCCTCAATTATCCTCCTGTTAACTATAAATTGTTAAATTAAAACCTCCAATTAAAATAAATAGAACTACTATCAACATATTCATCATAGAAATTATAAAAAGTTTTTTAAATTTTTGTGCAAAATCGTCACCTTTCACTTCATAAAACTCTGAGTAAGATGCCATAACAAAAGCTCCTCCTGTTGAAACAGGACTTAATCCCGATGGCGATGATCCGTTTATAACAGCTGATAAAAGTAGCGCTCCTGGAATTATGTTTTGAAGATTTAAAGTTTCTTGTATCACTGGAATTGTTGGAATCATCGTAGGCATAACAACCCCTGATGTTGAACTAAACAAACTCATTACACCTGAGGTTAAAGCTAAAATTGAAGCCGAAGTTTTTGGAGTCATCAATAATGCTAATGTATCTGCTAATAATTTTATTCCTCCTAAAAGAACAACCAGGTTCATCAAAATTCCCATTCCTGATATCAAAAGCAGTGTATTCCATGGTATTGAAGAAAGTGCTTCTTTTTCAGTTCCAACCTTTAAAAAAATCAAAATTACACTTATAAAAAAGGATAAAAAACCTATATTCATATTAAATCCTGCAACACCTATAACCATTATTAAAATTGCTAAAAGTGTAATCAATTGATCTCTATTAAACTTCGATTTTTCTGTTTCTTTAGTTGATGATTTTAATTTATATCCTTTTAAAAATATATATGATATTATGCTTGCAAATGCTGTTGCTAAAAATGTATTTATCATCATTGTTGTTGATAAATTTCCTGTAATACCAGCATTCCTAGCTAATTCTAATCCTATTATTCCTGTTGGAGCCCAAGGGGCAATTCCGCCACCAATGGATCCCAACTGTCCCATTGTTGTAAGCAAAAATGGATCTGAATCCAACTCTTTTGCTAATGGTATTCCAAAAAGTGCCGACAAGGCAAATCCCGCTATTGTCCCTGCACCTAAAAAAGTTATAAGATACATAACCACATACATCATAAGAGGCATTAAATACGCTCTTTTTCCAGAAATTTGAATCATTTTTACAACTATCAATTTTAATGTTCCATTATGCTGTGCTATTCCAAACAACATACTCACACCAGCTAACATCAAAAATAAAGATGAATTAAATCCTCTAATTATATCTCTAGTTGGAACATTTCCTATATAACCCAAAACCAATGATGTTCCTAACGCTAAAACCCCTATATTCATTTTTTTTAAAAAACCTAAAGTTATAGTAAATATCAAAAAAAATAATGCTCCAATTTGAATCCCCACTGACACCTCTCCTTTATTTATCTAATTTTTTTCCAAAAGTTACCTCTATCCCCTCTTCTAATCCTTGTCTCCAAACGCTCCATTCATGCTCCCCATCAACTATTCTTAAATTTGGAACATCATTTTTTGCTCTAAAAGCTTCAAAAAGTTCAAGAACATTTTTTTGATATATTTTCTCACCATATTTATCTTCTAAGTTATCCTTATCTCCAACTATTAAAAATACATTAGTTTTCAATTCTTTCTCCTCGTAATTTTTCCAATGATTTTTATAGTATTCTCTTTTTATATCTTCCTGAGTTACAGGTGATACTGCTGTGTGTCTTGGTGCAAGTTCTTCAAAAAGTGCAGGACTCATTAACAAAAGATTTCCAAATTTTTCAGGGTCATCTAAGAAAAATGTCATCACTCCAGCACCTCCCATAGATACTCCACCTAATCCTCTATCCATTCTATCTGTCGAAACTTTATATTGCTTATCTATTTCAGGAAAAAAATCTCTTTTAAAAGCTGTTTTTATTGATTCTTTTCCATCTACATACCATGAGTTTCCAGCAGCAGGCATCACTACAACCATCGGTTTTATTTTTTTTGTATTTATAAGTTTATCTAAAATTTTTACTATATCTCCATTTTTTTCTCCTAACCAACTATTCTGATCACCATTCAAACCATGAAAAAGAAATAAAATTGGAAAATCTCTTCCTTTTTCATAACCTTTAGGAATGTATGCTTTATACGAAATATTTCTCTTCAAAACATCCGAGTAAATAGTTCCGTCTTCTAATTCTCCTTTCCCAAAAGGTGTCAACGACAATACCAAAAGTCCTATTAAACACAATTTTTTCTTCAACATTCTATACACGCTCCCTAGATATTTACTACAATCTTACAAGCGAATTTGGTCCTATAGGTATATTCAAATAATACCATCCTATTAATAATAAGCCCCAACTCAAAATTGTAACTACTGTATAGGGAAGCATTAAAGATATTATGCTTCCTATTCCAGCTTTTTTATCATACTTTTGTAAAAACACAAGAATTATTGCAAAATAAGTCATTAATGGAGATATTATATTTGTGCTTGAGTCTCCAACTCTAAAAATCAACTGAGTAAACTCAGGAGTCAATCCTAAGTTATAAAACATTGGAACAAATACGGGTGCCATTATTGACCACTTTGCAGATGCCGATCCCATAAATAGATTTAAAATACAAGTTAACAATAAAAATAGTACAATTAATGGCAGTCCAACTAAATTAAACTCTTTTAATAATTCTGCACCTTTAACAGCTGCGATAATTCCTAAATTAGTATAGTTAAAATAAACTATAAATTGTGATGCAAATAATGCAAATGCTAAAAATCCTCCCACTTCACTTAAAGATTGAATTATCATTTTAGAAAAAGATGATGAATCTGTTATCTGTTTAGTTACAATTCCATAAACTGTTCCTGGGAGCATAAAAAACAACATAATAGCTGGCATTAATCCTCTCGAAAGAAATGTATTTATATTTCCGTTATCTCTTAAAACCCCATTTTCAGGTACCAGCATCATTAACATCACTAATATATATACGATGATTGTTATCACAGAAAATTTTAATCCTTTCTCCTCTTCACTTGATAGCGAACTCTCTAAGTTAATATCATTCTCCTCTTCACTTTCTTCAGAGTTTAACCTATCATATCTACCAAGCCTAGGTTCTATCATTTTTTCAGTTATAAATACCCCGATTACTGAAAGTAAAAAAGTGGAGATTATCATAAAATACCAATTAGAAGTAGGCAAAACCGTATAGTTTGGAATAAAAATTTTAGCTGCTTCAGTACTTATTCCTGAAACAATAGCATCTCCTGGACCTATCAATAAATTTGCTGCAAAGCCTGCTGATACTCCATAAAATGTAGCTGCAAAACCTGCTAACGGATGCCTGTTCAAAGCCTTAAAAATTTTAGCTCCAAGTGGAATTAAAATCAGATATCCTATCGCATCTGCAGCAACGTTAGACATTACTCCTAAAAAAATTAAAACAAAAGTTATATATCTTGGATTTGTTTTTATTAAAATTTTTTTTAAGATTACTACTAAAAGCCCTGTTTTTTCCGTTAATCCAACTCCTGCTATAGTTACTAACATCAATCCCAACGGTGCATAATTTATATAATTATTCGTAAAATTAGAAAATAAAAACAAAACTCCAGAAGAACTCAAAAGACTTCTAACCCTTACGTTCATCTCTTCAATATTGCTCGTCACTCTATTGAATCCTATATATGTTACATTTAAATTTGACCTTAATGCAATTTCAGAGATAATAATAATCACAATTGATAAAATTAAAAAGAGTACCACTGGATGAGGTAATTTATTACCTATCAACTCTACAACATTTAAAAATCTATTTATAAATCTTTTATTAAAACTACTTTTTTCTGAAATCTCCATTTTAAACAACCCCAAGACGTTCAGAAACTATTTCAATCAATATTTTTTCACCAATTGTTAAAGCTTCTTTTTTAAATGTCATTTTTTCATGGTGTAATCCTGGCACTGCTTCTGCTCCAATACCTAAATAGGAACTCTTACACTTCAAATCTCTTGTGAAATAATGGAAATCTTCACCTCCATAATTAACCATTCGCCCATAACTTTTTCCCAATACTTTTTCTATAGCTATTTTACAAGTTTGAACCATCTCCTCATCATAAGTAGCAGCAATCACTTCTCCGAAATATACCTCTTCTGCTGTAGCTCCGATAGATTTCGTTGCCATATCAACCGCAACTTTTACTTTTTCCTTCATTATCGACATAACTTCATTTGATTCAGATCTTATATCTAAAGCCAATAATGCTTCTGAAGGAATTTTATTATATGTTCTACCTTCAACAGAGATATTTGTAACTTTAATAGAATGATTTACTGCTGGATTTATCTTTATTGAATTAACAGCATTTGTGGCTAATACAGCCGCCTCTAAAGCACTAACTCCTAAATGTGGTCTTGCTCCATGAGCAGAAAGTCCTTTAATTTTATATCTAAGTTGAACTGTTGCAGAGTGATAAACAGCTTCTGAAGCTTCTCCAAGTTTCATATCTTCGATTGGTCTCAAATGAATTCCAATTAACTCATCAATCTTTCCTAATCTTGGATCTTTTAACATAGCTAAAGCTCCACCCGTTAATTCTTCTGCTGGTTGAAATATAATTTTTAAAATACCTTTTTTTATACCTTTTTCTTTACAATATTTTGCAGCTGCCATAACCATTGCACAGTTAGCATCGTGGCCACACGCATGTATATTAACAACCCTTCCATCAACTATAAACTCTAATGCATCCATATCTGCTCTCAAAGCTAGTATTGGCCCTGGTTTACCACTATCATAAATAGCAACTATTCCTGTTCCTCCTACTTTCTTATGTATTTTGAAGTCATATTTTTCCAATTCTGAAATTAATATTTTAGATGTTTCAAATTCTTCAAAACCTCTTTCAGGAATCTCGTGTAATCTATCAAATAGTTGTTCTACATAATTTTTTCCCAATTTCTTCCTCCTTAATTTTTTTTATCCTCTAGAGTAAAGATTATCAAGTCAAACAACTCTTTTGTTGAAAACTTTTTAGTTTTATTTTTTAATATATTTTTATAAAAATTTTTCTTCTCACAAACTTTTATAAGTCTAAATATCTCTTCTATATTTGATTTGACAAATTTGTGAGCGTTTTCTTTTCTCATAGCCTCCTTCAATGTAATAGGGTAATTTATCACTGAAAAAAAGCTATCTATTCCTTTTTCATGTGTTTTCCAAGCATCTTCTGTAACTCCTCCTGCAATTGCAATGACTGGAACATCAAATTTTTTAGCTATCTTTGCAACTCCTATTGGAGCTTTTCCCATAGCAGTTTGATTATCTAATCTTCCCTCTCCAGTTATAACAAAATCCACATCTTGTATTTTGTTTTCTATTCCAACTTTTTCCAACACAATCTCTATACCCGGAGATAGCTTTCCATTTAAAAAAGCTACTAAACCTCCTCCTAAACCTCCTGCAGCACCTGCTCCAGATAAATTTGATATATCTATCTTGATCTCTTTTTTTATAACTTCTGCTAAATGTTTTAATCCTTTATCTAGTTTTTTTACCATCTCTTCTGTTGCACCTTTTTGTCTCGAATAAATTTCAGCAGCTCCATTCTCACCATAAAAAGTATTATCTACATCACAAGCTATTAAAAATTTACATTTTTTTAATTCTGAAATTGCCTCTGACGAATCAATATATTTAACTTTAGATAAAATTTCTCCTCCAAATCCTAACTCTACTTTATCTTTATCTAAAAATTTATATCCTAAAGCTTGTAACATTCCTAGTCCTGCATCATTTGTTGCACTTCCTCCTATTCCAATTATGAACTCTCTACATCCTTTTTCTATTGCATTTTTTATTAACTCTCCTGTTCCATAAGTCGTAGTTTTCATAGGATTTCTTTTTTGAATTGGAACCAATGTCAATCCTGAAGCTTCCGCCATCTCTATAACTGCAGTTTTTTTATCCCCCATTATTCCATATCTAGCCTCAATCTTTTCCATAAGTGGATTATTGACTTTCAATGATACAAATTCACCATTAGTTCCTTCTACTAAAGAGACCACTGTTCCCTCTCCACCATCTGCTATAGGTATCTTTGTCACTTCTGCATCTATATAAACCTTCTTTATTCCTTCTTCTATCGCTTCTCCAAGTTCTAAAGAACTTAAACTTCCTTTAAACGAGTCAATTGCCACTAATACTTTCATAAGATTCTCCTTTATTAAATAAATCTAAACAATCCCAACAAAGACATTATTGGAACGAACGCTACACAAAATACACTCCATCCTAAAAGTTCTATAAAAATTTTTTTGGAGTCTAGTTTTGAAAAAATAGCGTCACTTGACAGTGCCGATATTATAAGAGCCCCAATTGTACTCATAGGTGAAAATCCGGCAAAAGATGATGTAACTGCAATGGATGTCACTATATCGGCTGCTGGAATACTGTTTCCTAAGTTTTCAATTATTCCGCCTACTGTTGGTAATAACGTAGGTAAAACAACCCCTAATGTTGATGAAAACCAACTCATACTTCCTGCCATTATTCCAGAAATCATTCCCGCAGTTCTATTCCCCATAATAGCTGATAAATATTCTGTTAAAAGTTTTATTCCTCCAGAAGATATTACAAAACTCATCAATACTCCTACCCCTGTTACCATAACTATAGTATTCCATGGAATAATTCTTAAAACATTCTTCTCTGTATCCACTTTCATTAGAATCAAAAATACGCCTATTATAAAGCCACTTATTCCTACATCCATTTTAAAAATTGTTATAAATATAATCAAAATAGCTATCCCTAATAAACATAACTTATCATTTTTATCAAATTCAAGATTTTCACCTTCTTGAGTTGAATTTACATCTTCTATTGCTTTTACCTGATGTCCTTTATATGCAAAGAAAAATATAATTGATAACAACACTGTTACTATTGTTGCATTTATAAAAAGAGGTTTAATTATATCTGTTATACCTTGATCATTTAAAAGTTTACTTACTAAAATTCCTTCAGGAGTTATACTTGTGAATCTTCCTGCATATGTTGCTGCAGACCCAATCAACATCAACATCACAGGATTGTATCCACTTTTGTGAGAAAGTGGAACTGATATAGCTAAAACAAGAATAACTGCTGGAATACATCCTGGTCCTACTGCTGCTACAAGCAATCCAACCAAATATATGATTATTGGTATTAAAAAGATTTTTTTTCCTATTCTTATTACAAAAGATTTAACTATTTTTTCCAAAACTCCATTATTTTGAACAATACAAAATAAAAAAGAGATTCCCAATAGTGTTAAAAATAAAGAACCACTGAATCCTCTTCCTATGTTTCTAGGCTCAAAGTTAGAGTTCAAATATGAAAGAATTCCAGCTCCTGTTATTGCTAATATTCCGACATTTATTTTTTTCAAAAATCCTAAAGCTATAACTAAAAATAGGGTTATAAGAGCTATAAAACCAGGATTCATATTTTACTCCTCCCCTGTATAAGTACTTATTTCAACTAAATTTTCGTCAGCATCTCTTAAATAGATACTTTCGATTTTTCCCATAGCTCCTGTTCTTGAAACTATCCCTAATTCAATTGGAACATTTTTTTCTTCCAGTTCTTTATAGATATCATGAATATTTCCCTCTGCAATTAAACAGATATCTGCACTTCCAAAAGTTACATTTTTTGCTGCTGGTAAAAACTCTGCTTTCTCTCTATGAATATTTATTTTTTGATTTCCGAATTTAACTGCATATCTGTCGTTTCGATTATCCAACTCCATTCCTAATATATCTACATAAAAATATAAACATTTTTCTAAATGATTTGTCGTTATAACCAAATGATCTAAATTTTTTATTTTCATATCTATTTCCCCTTTTTTTTATTTTGTTTCTGTTAACTTAAAATTTATTGAAACTACTCCAATCCTTTGAGGTATAATAGTTATTCGACCAACCAATA
>NZ_JTLI01000053.1:10525-49867 GCF_000799075.1 Cetobacterium sp. ZOR0034 | reverse complement strand
AAGATAGCCTATTTGGACATTTAAAATTTGATAGCTAAGAAGTTAATTTACACTAAATTTGGTATACTCCCTAAAACTTCAAGATTACTAACTAATTTAGAGCTTCTAAAACTTGGATATCCTCCTATAACTGTTTTAGCTACTGACACATTAGAATATTATCAATCTCTTGATAAAAGATATCGTGGCAATTATGAAGAAGCCTACGATTTCTTTTATAACTGTATAATTGAAAGTTTAAATGAACATTTAAGTTTTATTAACTAAAAAGGAAGATATTGGTTTATGAAAAATAATAATTTAAATTTTCTTTTTCCTAATACTAATTTTTTAAAATATAAAAAGCACTCTTTACGAGTGCTTTTTATTTCAAATAAATAAAAGATTGTGGTGCCACTTTGATATTAAATTCTATTAATTCTAAAGGATCTTTATATTTTTTAATTTCTTTCATTTTTATTGCATATCCTTTTTCTAAATTGTTAAAATATTTGAAAAATTTTTCTTTTTCTATTCCACTTTTATCTTTTGTAATTTCCCAAATTTTTTCCGGAGTCTCATGTAAAATTTCAACAACTTTAAACTCTCCTACAATTTTTTTTATTGGTGAAGTTGCATATATAACAACTGTTTCAACTTTATTTTTAAAAATCAATCTCCTATATTCATATAACTTTTCTTCTAAAAATATTTTATTAACATACTCAGGTTTTATTGATAATAACACTCTAGTTTCCATTATAAATATATTCCTTTTTATTTTTTACATACTTTCCAATAATAACATCCGTTTCTTTAAACTCATAATCAGAAATAATTTTCAAAAAAGCTCTTTGATTAGTTTCTGAAATCGTTATAAGTGGTAATCTTGTTTCTAACCATTCAAACGCTTCTTCAAATAATCTACGACCTATTCCTTTTTTTCTATATATCTCTCTTATTCTTATTGTACATATTTTTTTTTCATAATTATCCTTTTTTAATATTGCTATTCCTGCTAATTCTTTATCTGCAAATGCTAGTATAATCTCTCTACTTTTATTACCTTTTTCTATTTCAGGTTTTACTTTTGAAGTATACCATTCTAAAATGCCAGGATAGTCATTATTTAATATTTTCAAATCTTCACAAATTTTGCTATTTACAAAATCTTCTGTCCAATCAAGAGATATTTTCTGAAGATTTTTCGGAGTTATTTCAGAAGCTTTTACAAAAACTACTTTCATTTTTATCACTTCTTTCCTCATTATTATTTTATATATTTTACTATAATTTTATTCACTTTTCCATTTTTTTATTAAAAAATATACAGAAATACAAATAATAAATCCAATTGTTAAAATTATTATTTCCGGAGATATATTATTGTCTTTTATTATTTTCAACTCAGATAAAAAAGTATTAAAAAATCCAAATATTGAATTTGCTATTATTGCTAAAAACAAAACAAATATTAAATAATAAATTAGCAAGGATACAGATTCTGAAGTAAACTTAAATCTTGTTAAACAAATAAAATTTTCAATTCCTAATTCTTGATTATCATTTGCTATTTTTTTTATATGATACGTTATTGTATCTGTATCTATAAATTCAATATAATCCTTCCAAATTTCTACTTCTAATAATCTACTTTTTATTTTACCATCATAATAAATAAATTCATCATTAGCATTCCTTAATAAAAGATAATGGATTGATTTAATTACAAAATTTTTTGATCTATAATATTCCTGTTTTATAGTTTCAGACCAAGTCCTTTCATCATTAATTCTAAAATCAATCATTTCTATTTTCTTAAAAAAATTACTATAAATATTTTGTTCTGATGTTTGATTCTTTATCATATTTATATTTCCTGAATTCTGTTCAAATCGTATTCTAAAATAATATTTTTTTGTTGAATCTAAGTTTTCTTCAACTTTAGACAATATCTTTCCAACATTTAATTTCAATATAGTTCCCTTAGTATTTTTTGTATTTTCTATTTTTTGTATTTCATATTCTGAATCATGTATTGAATAAACCATAAAGCATTCTTCAGAGTTTCTTCTTTTCACTTTTACTCTATTTGGATGAGAACTGTCAATTTCACACTCTTCATTAAAAATTGCATTAATTAAACTGTTATTCGCCTTCATTTTCCTTCCTAAATCTTCAATCTTTTCTATTTCGAAAGGAATATATATACATATTTCTTCAACCTCTTGTATTTCTGAAACCATTAATCCAAAATCAAAAATAAACGTATCTTTTTTTTTATTTCTCCACAAATTCACATGAATGTCTAAACATACTTTTGACTCTGTTTCTATTTCATCTTTGTTTTTTACTCCAATAATCTTTGTTTCCTCTTTTTTTCTTGGATTATACCAAAGAGCAAAACTTCTCATTTTAGTCTTCAACTCCTACTTATTATAATAATATAATTATATTATAACATAAAATGACATAATATTAATTAAATATTTACTTACTATTTAATATATATTCTTTTATAATTTTAACATCATCTGAAACAACTAATACTCTATTTTCTAAATTAGTATAATTATGCTTTATTTGAGTTTTCATATATTCAACTTCTTTATCATGTAATCTTTGGTCTATTTTTTCATCTATCTTTTTCATAATAAACTTATGATAAACTCCTAAAACACTTCCTAATGATGTAACAATTGTAATACCTAATTTTATGTATTCCATATTTTCTACCAAAATTTAAACAACTCCTTTATAGAATTAGCTCTTCTACAAACTTTTATCTCTATTAGTTTCTTTTTATAATTTAATGGATCTATCCTCACTTCAAAACCTTTTCTTTTGAATGTTGGTCTAAACCCAAATTAACTTTTAACTTTTCTGTTTCTTTTAATAATTGTTCATTTGACACAATAGAACTATCTCCATTAATATCTTGCTGTCTTAATCCCTTTTCAAATGAATCTATTTGGTCAGCTATCATTATAGCTATTTTTTTAGGAATCTTTTGTCCTACCTTTTGACCAAATAAATTTGTTTTAACCTTTGGTAATACTACTCCTACTATTGCTCCTATTAATAAACAAATTAATTCTATATGTTCTTGTATAAACTCCATATTAATCAACTCCTTTACAATTTTATTGATAGTAAATAATTTCTTTGTATAATATTTTCTGCCATTTTATTTTCTATATCTAGTACATCAAACCCGTATTTTATCCATCTTTCTTTTTGTTCTCCAAACATTGTAAATTCATTTATAAGTCTATTTACTTCTAGATTAATCTCTTCCTGAGCTGCTCCTTCTTCCCATACATTAATATCTTTATTCCATAATTTTTTAAATAAATAACTTGGAGCTTCTACTCTAATAATCTTATTGTTTTCTATATATTCTCCATCTTGAAGTAATTCAGTTTTATCATCTAGTAGAATTAATTCTTCTCTAGTTTTTTCTCTTATTACTCCAGAATCTAATATCGGATTTTGAAATTCTATCTCAGTTGATATATGGTAATCTGCATTCCATTCGGGATAATATCTTATTGGTTCAGCTTTAAATTCTCTATATGAATTTACAATTGGTCTTGCTACTACTGTTAATGTTTTTATATTATAAATATATATAATCATTGATTCTCCTTTGTAATTTTATTTTTAGTTTTTCTAATTTTTTATGTTGGGTAAATTATACAATTTATTGAAATTTATTTTGCTATTTTTTTCAAAAATTTGACTTTTTAAAAAGTTTCAAGTATACTACTATTACTAACCCTCGTAGGGTTACCAAGTTGTGTAAATTTCGAGCTTCGGCTCATGTTCAGAATTTAAGCTTTCACTTTCGTGAAAGCTTTTTTTCTGCCCTTGAACAAGGTAGAAAATTTCACACAACTTGGAGGTTTTGCATGATTATCAATATTGAAGCCATCAACATTAATGGTGGAGTATTCTTTATAGGAATCTCTCTAATCTTAATGTTATGGTTAAACAGAAGGTAACCTCAAACCTCTCCCTACGGGGGTATTTTTTATCTCATAAACCTTTTTCTCTTCTAATTTTAAGTATTTTACTTCTATTTTCTGCTCCAGTACGAGCTTTTATATAGTGATCCTTTGCAACTTTAGTATCGTTGTGAGGTGTATATTCTGCAGCAAAATTTATATCTTAAAAATTACTTAATAAATTTATCATACCCTATTAGCTCTCTTATAGTACTTTGCTGCATTTGTACATAGCTTTCTTTACTCTTTGTTATGAATAACCAATCAGAAGCTATGTTCTTGTTCTCTCTATAATCTAAGCATTCTCTTAATATTTTTTCAGTATTATCCAAAAATATTATCTCTACAATTATTTATATATCTTTTTAAAATACTCACACAATTTTTTATTGTTGCTTCAGATAACAATAATTTATTCCCCTCATATTCTTTTAAATAGCTTAAATAGTCTATCATTCTACTCTTATACATTTTATATGTCGTATTCATTGTCTCATAATTTCTAGCCTTATTAGAATCTAAATACATCTCATAGACTTCCATATTTTTTTGATTGTAATTCATTGTTGTTCCTCCTAAAATTTAAACTATAATTATTTTTAATAAAAGTAATAAAAAAGCTATCTTAGTAAGAAGTACCTTTAAAGTACCCTAAACTAAGATAGCTTATTTAAAATTTCAATTCCATAATTAATGTGCTAATTCTAAAACTCCCAAAGCATACATTAACATTCCCTGTTTTAACATATCTATATCCATTTTCTCATCAAAACCATGAGGATTCCCTCTAAACTCTTTAAAATTTGGTCCAAATGCAACTGTATTTGGCATAAGTTTCGCATACGTTCCTCCACCTAAAGCTACAGGTTTATCATCTCTATCTGTTATATCTTTAAAAACCTTCTGAAGTTTTTTAACTAACGGATGCTCCTTCGAAAAATATAAAGGTGCATTATGATTTTCTTTTATAAACTCTACTTCATTATCTTTTCCCACTTTATCAAGTGTAGCATCCAACTGCTTTTCATTAGTCGTAACAGGGTATCTGATATTAAACTTAACGTATATCGAAGATTTTTTTTCTTGAGTCATCACTTTTACAATACCACAACTTAAAGTTAAATCTCCTGTTTCCTCATTTTCAGTTTTTATATCCAATCCCCTTCCATCAGTTTCTATACCGACAACCTTATCCATAAAATTAACAAATCTTTTCAAAGAATCTTTTTCAGATATAACCTCATTTAAAAATCTAAATAGCCATGTTATTGGATTTATTCCTCTATGAGGAGAACTAGCATGAGCTGGTATTCCCTTACATATAATCTCCAAGTAGTTCTCTTTCTCCAAAACTTCAAATTTACACGAACTATTTTTAAAACTTTCTAACTCTTTTAAAACCTTTTGAAATAAATCTTTTTTTAAATATACTTTCGCCTCTTCAGGAACTACATTTGATCTTGTTCCTCCAACTATATCCAATATCGAAGTATCTTCTTTTAAAAAACTATCTTTAAAAGAGAATGTATATATCCCTTTTTCTGAAAATACAACTGGAAACTGTCCATCTGGAGTAAAAGCATATTTTGGAGCCTTCTCTTTTGATAGATAATATTTTATATCTTCATCCCCACTCTCTTCATTTGTTCCAAATATTATTCTAACTCTATGATTAAAAGTTGGAATACACTCTTTCAAAGCTTTCATTGAGTATAAGGCTGAAATAATTGGTCCCTTGTTATCTAAGGCTCCTCTTGAAATAATATTCCTTTCTACTATCTCTCCACTAAAAGGTGGTACACTCCATTTCGAATGCTCTCCCTCTGGTACTACATCTATATGACCTAAAATCCCTATATACTCTTCTCCCTCTCCAAATTCAGCATAACCAATATAGTTATCTAAATTTACAGTTTTAAACCCTAGATCTTGTGCTATTTTTAATGTTTCTTCCAATCCTTTTTTTATCCCTAAACCAAAGGGAGCACCATCGGTGCTCTCCTCTTTTACGGTTTTTATTTTAATAATCTTTTGAATATCTTTTAAAGTACCTTGAAAGTTTTCATCTATATAGTGTTCTAGAGTTTTTCTAGTATTCAAACTACTCCTCAATTAATGAAAGAGCAAAATTCAATATTTTATCCCCTTTCATCATTCCATAATCCATCATATTTATAACTTCAACTTTTTTTCCAACTTCTTGAGCTATTTTATTAAGTTCATCTTTTCTAAATTTAACTTGAGGTCCTAATAAAAATGTGTCATATTTATCCAAATTCTCTTGGAACATCTCTAAGCCAACAGCTTTTATCTCAACAGATATCCCTCTTTTTTCTGCTGATTCTAACATCTTTTTAACAACTATACTTGTCGACATCCCTGCTGAACAAAGTAGTAATATTTTTTTCATTATTTTGCCTCCTTCTCAAATGCCTCCACTGCATCCTCTTCATATTTACTAGCTTTATCTAATATTCTTAAGAACGGTAGATATATCAAAGCTCCTAGCACTAAGTTAACTATTTGAATAATAGCTCCCGACACGTCTCCAACTGTTAAAAATCCACTGATTATTGCTGGTGTCGGCCATGGGAAAGCTACTCCTAGAGGTCTACTTACAAATCCAATTGTCATTGCTAAATATTGAGTTGTAACAAAAACTAAAGGAATTATATTAAACGGTATTAGCATAATCGGGTTTAATATAATTGGCATTCCAAATAGAATTGGTTCATTTATATTAAAAACTCCTGGTATAGCACTAATTGCCCCAACACTTTTTATGTGTTTACTCTTTGCAAAAAGAGCTATCGCTAAAAGTAGTGATAGCGTTGCTCCTGCTCCACCCATCCAAATCATATCAAAGAATTGTTCAGTTATAACATGTGGTAAAGGTAACCCCTCTTTTAAGGCATTGATATTCTCAACTTGATTCTCTAACCAGAAAGGTCTTACAAATCCATTTACCATAGATCCACTATTTATTCCAACTGACCATAATATCGAAATTGAGAATACTGTTAATAGTGATCCAAAGAATGATGTTCCTAAAGCTCTTAATGGCATTGCTAAAACTTTATATACAAAATCGTGAATTGTTCCATACTCTGTATTCATCATTGCTATTCTTAATAATAATGCTAACGATAATATAACTGTTCCTGGAATTAATGCTTCAAATGATTTAATAACTTCAGGTGGTACACCATCTGGCATCTTAATAAGTATCTTTTTATTTACAAAGAATTTAAAGATATTAGCTGTAATTATACCAATTACCATAGCTATAAACATCCCTTTACTTCCAAGCCAATTAAAACTTAAAACAGAACCCATCCCTTCAACTTCAGATAATGGAGTTAAAATTAAAAATGATGCTAGTGATAAAAGTCCAACAGCCACACTATCAAGTTGAAATTGATTAGCAAGTTGCTGAGCAACTAAAAATGCTACATAAACTCCAACCAATGAAAACGTTGCACTTACAGGAATATCTATTATATTTTTCCAATTTTGACCAAAAGTTTCTAGCATAAATTTTTGGTAAGCTGGTAATGGAAATGCTGATATCATTAAAAATATAGATCCGATCATTAAAAGAGGCATCATTAAAACAAACGCTCTTCTAATTCCATTAATATGTTTATTTTTTCCAATCCAAGCTGCTACAGGAACTAACTTCTCCTCTAAAATCTCAATTATTTTTGACATTTAAATCCCCCTTTGAATTTTCTCTTTATATGCTCTCATATACTCTTCAGATGCTACCTCTATCTTTATCTCTCCGTTTTCTTGAGGCGTTGATATATAAACTTGAGGTTTTTCTGTTTCCGTTCCAACACAGAATGTGAATTCAACGTTTGTTCCAATTCCCCATTCTCCTTTATTATTCATCGCTACAATAGATATCTCCCCAGCTTTTCCTCTTCTTTTTCTTAAAGTTTCAGAAAATTCATCTACAGCTTTCTGGGCTGCTTTCATCGGATGCTCTCCCTTTTTCATTCTCTGAACCACTTCATAAGAAAGGCAACCTTTCATTATATCCTCTCCAAGACCTGTTGCTGCTGCTCCTCCAACCTCATTATCAACATAAAAACCTGATCCTGAAACTGGTGAATCTCCAACTCTTCCCTTTTTTTTCATAAAAAGTCCACTTGTTGAAGTTGCTACAGCCATATCTTCATCTTTATCTAAAGCTATCATACAAACAGTATCATGACCATCATATGGAGAAAGATTTTTCTCTTGTATCTCCTTAACTCTTAACTCCCAAGTTTTTTTAGCTCTCTCTGTTAACATATTTTGTCTTACAAAACCATTTTTATGAGCATATGACTCTGCTCCAGCTCCAACTAAAAATATATTATATCTGTCTGCACTTAATTTTCTTGCTATAGATATTGGATTTTTAAAATCTTTTATTGAAGCTATTGCTCCTATAGAAAGAGTTTTTCCATCCATAAATGCTGCATCTAATTCAACTTCACACTCTTCATTTGGAAGTCCACCATAACCTACAGATTTATAGAACGGATAGTCCTCTACAAACTTGACTGCTTCTTCCAATGCATCCTGACATTTTCCACCGTTTTTTAACATCTCTGAACCTAGAGTTACTCCTTCTGAAGCCATTCTCCACGTTGCTATCATACCCCATTTTTTTCTCATACCCCTATTCTCCTTTTAAACCTTTTAACTCTTTGTGCACTTCAATCAACTCTTCTACTAACTCTCTAGCTAATATCGCATTCATAAGATGATCTTGTGCATGAATCATTAGTAGATTTATCTCTATACCTTTTCCATCTGCTTCATTACATATGAGTTCTGTTTGTACACTATGAGCTGCATACATTCTCTCTTTTGCTTCGTCTAACAACTTATTAGCATTTTCAAACTCACCTTTTTTAGCTGCTCTTAAGGCTTCATAAGATAGCGCTCTACTCTCTCCAGCATTTCCAACTATGGCCATTGCTACTGCTTCAATATCCATAAAAAAACCTCCCATATCGTTTCATAGTTTAACTTTATATCATTTCTTTTTATTGGTCAAATCACATTTTTTTAGTGCGTATTTCGTTAACAACATTCGTTTTTTATATATAAAATATTGATTTTAACCTTTTTATAAGCTATTATAATATATAACGATATAAGTTATTACTTCATATCGTTTAAAAAAATATTTTTCATATATAAAAAATTTTATAAAAAATTAGAAAAAAGGAGTTCAAAGTGGAAAATAAAAATATTTTTATTGAATTTTCTAAAAAACTGAGTAAAAAAGAGAGAGATTTTTTAAGATCAGTTGATATCTGTGGTAACTCAGTTACTGTTCATTTAGAAACACTTTATAAAATATTTGAAGTTAAAGAGGAGCCAAAAGTTATAGAATTAGAAAAACTTTTGTTTAAATTTCTTTCTAAAAATATAATTATCTACAATTCAAATCTTAGTTTAAAGAAAAGATTTAATATTCTAAACAGTTATCTCTTTGAAAGAGATTATGTAATCTTTGAATTTTCATCACATATTTTAGATGAAAAAATAAAAAAAATACTTAAATTTAAAGAGAGATATTCATATAGATTTTATCAAGAGATTTTAAACAGTGAGAAAAGCATTTTAAATATCTCAACAGATAATTTAAGAGATCTATTAGAAATTCAAGAAACTTATGATCGATTCTATGATATTGAAAAAAATCTCTTGAAACCTATTTTTAAAGATCTTACATCTATTGGAGAGTTAGATATTGAATATGAAAAAGATAAAGTTGGTGAATATAAAAGTGCTAAAATTTTAGGAATTAAAATCACAAAAGATTATAAAAAAAGCGAAATGGGTGAAATTAAACCTATTTTTACCTTAACTAAAACTTTTAAAAATCTTTTTGAGCTTCACAGTGAACTTATGGAAATCTATAAAAAACTTAAGGGAGATACATCATATATCTCTAGCTATCATTTTAATTCTAAACTTTTAGTTAAAATATACAATATAAAAAATGATGAAACCTTAATTTATAGCTATAAAGAGTTTGTATTTAAAATATTATATAGAAAAGAGCTTCCAACAATTATTGAGATATTTCAAAATGAAAATATATAAATTTCTAATATCTTTTGTAAAAATTGACTTTTTGTAGTATAAATCTTATAATTTAATAAAATACTATGTAAGCTTTCACTCTGTGAAAGCTTATTTTATATAATTATCCCTGAAGGAAAGGAGCCCATCACATGAATAGAGTTATCTGCCACTACGATATGGACGCCTTTTATGCATCCATAGAGATTAGAGATAATCCAAAATATAAAGACAAACCTATTGTTGTTGCTGGTGGTGTCGTAACAACTGCAAGTTATCCTGCCCGTAAATTTGGAATACACTCTGCTATGAACACACTTGATGCTAAAAAACTCTGTCCAAAGCTAATTGTCGTACCTGTAAATAAAGATAAATACGCCTACGAATCTCGAATTATCCAAGATCTTGTGTTAAAAATAACCCATAAAGTTGAATTTATCGCCTTCGACGAAGGTTTTATCGATATTACAGATATCATAGATAAATTTTCATCCAAAGAAAATTTTACCAATCTATTTAGAAAACGTATTTTTGAGATAACAGGCCTTACTTGCTCAATGGGTATCGGATTAAATAAACTCACAGCTAAAATAGCCTCTGATATAAATAAACCCGGAGGGCAACATATCTTTAATACAGAAGATGAGTTTATTGAATTTATCAAAGATAAAAAAGTTCGAAAACTTCCTGGAGTTGGTAAGCAGTTTGAAAAACTTTTAAATAAAGATAATATATTTTTGGTTAAAGATATCTACCCCTTCTCTCTAAAAGAGCTCTGCTCTAAATATGGAACCTCTCGTGGCGAACTTCTCTACACATACAGTCGTGGAATAGATCATAGAGATGTAGAATTCAATAGAGCCATTCATTCTATCGGAAATGAAAATACTTTCCGATTACCTTTAGATTCAGAGGAGGAGATAACTCGAGAGATAGAATCACTTTTCGATTGGTCATATGCTAGACTTATCAAAAAAAATCTCCTAACTAAAACCGTATCCTTAAAAGTGAGATTTAAAAATCGTGAAACAATCTCTCGTTCAAAAACAAGATTTATTCCTACAAATGATAAAGAACTTTTAAAAGGTATGGTTGATGAACTTCTTTTATCCTTAAACCTAACTCGAGATATAAAACTTTTAGGAGTATCTTTTTCAAATTTAGAAAATCCATCAACACGGCAATTAACATTCGAAAAATTATATTAAAATTAAAAGAAGTTTGTCTATTATTAAGTATATTATAGCAATTCAAAATATATTCAAGGAGGCTATTATGAAAAAAATTGTTTTAACTAGTATTTTTTTCAGTTTATTTTTTATTGGATGTTCTAGTTCTCAACCTAAAGAAGAACCTGCAGTTGAAGAGGTTGTAATTGTTGAACCTATAGAAATGGGAAAAGAGGTAATGACTCCACCTATTCTTGACAAATAAACTAATAAACTAATGAAATAAAAAAGGCCACTTTAACACTAGTGACCTTTTTTATTTCTATAAATCTATAAAGCTACTCTCTGAATTCTGTACTTTTAGTCTTTCTAAAACTTTTCTGTGATTTAAATCTTCATTGTTTATATGAACTAGATACCTATCTACTGATTTTAAAATCTCCTCATCTGAAAGTCTCGGAATATCAAAAAGTGCAAAATATGGTAGATAAACCATCTGAACTGCATTTGCTGTTGCTTCTAATGGCCTTAGAAGTTCAGTTATTGTAAAGTTATTATAGCTTCCTCCTGTGTAGGAATATTCTGGTGCTCCAACCGAAAGCGCTACTAAAAACTCCTTTCCTTTCAGTGCATCACCTTTTGGACCATAGGCCCATCCAAACTCTAAAACCCTATCAAAATACTCTCTCAATAAAGCTGGCATACTATACCAATAAAACGGAAATTGAAATACCACTCTTTCAGCTTTTTCAAGAGCTTTTTTTTCAGCTTCAACATCTATCTGACCATCTTCATAAAATTCATCTAAAAATCTTACTTCTATATTTGTTTCTTTAGCTAAACCAGCTAACCAACTTTTATTTACCTTTGAATCATCTATATTTGGGTGAGTCGCAACAACTAATATTCTCATACTACTTCACCTGAATCTTTCCAGAGATTATGTCATTTTTTATCTCTTCAATCAAAGCGATATTTTCTTTTCCAACAATCTCTTTTGTATACTTAAAATCTGTTGTTCCAACACCATTTTCTTTCAATCCAAATGTATACACCCTTCCCTCAAACTTACCATTCACTGTATCTTCAATTATTTTATAAATAGCATTATTTACATTTTTTAGCATAGAAGTCAAAACTTGCCCTTTTACAATATCGTCCTGATCACAGTCCACTCCTATTCCATATATTTTCTTCTCCTTTACTCCTTCTAAAACTCCAATTCCTGTATTTCCAGAAGCATGATATATAACATCAACTCCTTGATTTGCCAAAGAATAAGCATGTTCCTTTCCTTTTAAAGGATCATTGAAAGGTGCATCTCCTCCCACATATGTTGTCACAACATTTATATTTGGATTTATATATTTAGCCCCCTGCTCATATCCATCCTTAAATCTATTTATAAGAGGAATGTCTAAAGCACCTATAAAACCTATTTTATCTGTCTTACTCATCTTAGCAGATATTGCTCCAACTAAAAATGAACCTTCAGCCTCATCAAAAACAAGTGAAGCTATATTTCTTCCCTCTATTGCTCTCGTGTCTACAATGGCATATTTCGTATTTGGAAACTTTGAACTTATGTCCTCCATAGCATCCTGTGCTGTATAAGATGTTGCGATAATTAAATCAAATCCATTTTGTGAATATTCTTCCAAAAAGAAAGCATCTTCCATCCAACTATTTGGCTCAACATACTTTACCTCAATATCAAAATCCTTTTTAGCTTTCAACAATCCCTCATAAGCTGAATCATTAAATGATTTATCACCCAAACCACCCATAGCTAAAATCAGTCCAACCTTCAAAGGTGCTGCTAAAATACTCACAGATAAAATTAAAAAAATAGCTAAAATATTGATTCTTTTCATTTTAAACCTCCCCATAGATATATTTCTCATTATACACCAACTCAAAAAAAAAGGAAGTATAATCTTTTAACGAATATAGAAATATGAAAATATTTTTTCAGGAGTGATGTGTCATGATTAAAAAAATATCTTTTTTTATAATATTTATATTTTTCTTCAGTGGGTGCAGCTCTCTTAATAGCCGAACAGTAGCGATTGACTCATATTCAACTTTAGAAGCTTACCCCGGAACATACTATCTAGTTACTAATACTCCAGGATTTCAGTTACAACAAAGAGTTTTTGAAAGTAATTTAGAAAGTATGTTAAGAACTAAAGGTTATAGAAGAACCTCTAATCCTAAAGATGCCCTTTACAAAATTATATACAACTACAAAATAAATGGTCCATATACTGAGTTTGACACCTATCCTACAACGATTAGTCCGTATTGGCGTGGAGGATATGGATATAGAAGTAGATATGACGATTTTTTCTATAGTGATATCTGGATTAATTCTATATCCGCTTCATCATACTTTGTAAAAACCTTAGAAGTTTCAACTTATACAAACGAAGGTCGGGCGGTTTGGCAAACGATGGGTAGTATCAAGAGTAATAACAATGACCTAAGAGACAGTTTTCCATATTTAATTTCAGCCATCTCTCAATACGTGAATGTAAACTCTAATAAAGTTGTTTATGTAAGTATTCCAGAAATTAAAAATTAAAATGAAAAAAGCAGAGTTGAAATAAAAACTCTGCCTTTCATTTTTTTACTTTTTTAATACCTTTTCTAAACTTTTATAAACCTCTCTTGTAGCACGTATATCCTCTAAAGCATCATGTGCATTCTCTAAAGAGACACCAAAGTGTTTACACCAAGTTTCTAATTTGTTATTTTCTAATATAGGTAAAACACCTATAACTTGAAGAGATTTTACTAAATTAAGAGTACATACATTTAATTTAAAGTTGATAAAACTTCCCATAAATCTATTCCCTAATCTGTTATAAAAATTATATAGCATTCTGAAATCAAAAGGATAGTTGTGGCAAATCATAATCAATTTATCATTTTTATCATATCTATCTACATATTTTAAAAATATACTCTCTAACTCCTTCAATGCATCCTCAGGAGATTGTTCTCTTTGTAATTCCTCCAATGTAAATCCAATGGTTTTTAATGCATCCTCTGAAATATCCGCTCCGGCATGAGGTCTACATCTTATATTAAACCATTCTACAACTTCATTATCTATTTCGATAGCACCAGCTATCTGAACAACTGCTGAATTATCTGTAAGTCCTGTAGTTTCAGTATCTAAATACAATAACTTCATAAGTTCCACCCCTTTTTCATTTTAATATTCTACTCTTAGAGTACTATATTAGCTCCAAAACTACAATAAAAATTTAATAAAAAAAGAGGAAACAAGTTCCTCTAAAATTTTTATCTATCTTCGTTTACAATCGCTTCGATTCTATCTACACATCTTCCGCAAGCTGATCCTGCACCTGTCGTATCTAAAACTTCAACTAATGTTGTAGCTCCATTCTCTATTGCTTTTAAAATTGTTCCTAATGTAACTCCTTTGCAGTAGCAAACCATAGTATTTTCAGACATTTTTGACCTCCATAACTCTTTTTCTTAATTATACATTATTAGTGTAGTATAATGCAAGGTTTTTTTGAAAATTGCAAATATATATAAAATAAGTTATACTTTAAAGAAAATATTTAGGAGTTTTAAAATGAACGATATAAATCTTGGATTAAAAATAAAAAAATTCAGAACTGACCAAAAACTAAGTCTAAAAGAGTTAGCTGAAAAGATTGATTCAACTTCTGCTCTTTTAAGTCAAATTGAAAAAGGAACAACGAATCCATCTATAAATACTCTAAAAAATCTTTCAGTTGCATTGGGTATTCCTCTTTATAAATTTTTTCTAGAGGAAAGCTTCAAAAAAGTTCATATCGTAAAAAAAGATGAGAGAAAAATTATCAAGCCATCTAAAAATAGTAAAGTTTCTTATGAAATTCTAAGTCCAGAACCTCAAACTCACATGGAGTTTATGATTTTAAATTTAGAACCTGACTCATCTTCTACAGAGATTGAGATTGGACATACAGGTCAAGAAGTGGCTTTTATATTGAAAGGTGATGTTATTTTAAATATTGATGGGGAATCCTTCTCTCTTTCAGAAGGAGATAGTATTAAAATTGAAAAATTTGTTAAGCACAACTGGGAAAATAGAAGTTCTCAAGAAGCAAAACTTATTTTTGCTGTAACTCTTTAATCTTCCCTCAAAAAAATTAGGAGAGGTTTCCCTCTCCTAATCAATCTATCAAAATTACATAAATATCCCTTTTATTCCATTTGAAATCAGTTTTACTCCTGCAGACATTATAAAAATCTGCATAACTCTCGAAAGTACAAATAAAACTATCTCTCCTAAAACTTTATCTAACCAGTCTGAAATTGTAAATAGAAACTTCATTATTAAAAATGTAACTGCTACAGCTCCTACAGAGATTATAAGTCCAGCTTCTTTATGAATAATCATAACGGTAGAAATTGTTCCTGGACCAACTAACATAGGAAATGTTAATGGCGTTATTGCATATCTTATCGCTTCTTTTTCAGACATTCTATCTCCAGTGCTATCCTTTGAAACTCCTAGTCCTAAAAGATTTCTAAAAGCTACAACAATCAGTATCATACCTCCGGCAACTCTCAACTCATCCATACCTATTTTATACAGATATTTCATGAAAAAATCCCCGGCAACTATAAATCCAGTTACTATTCCAAATCCTGCAAGTACTATTGCATTATACATCTTTTTTCTTATTTCTGGTTTTTGATCTTTTGTTAATGTCATAAATAAAGGTACGTTTCCAAATGGGTTTAATATACCTATTATTGTAAGAACATACGTTAAGATATCTATGAACAAATCTTTTCCTAACATTCTTCACTCCTATATTTTTTAAAGTTATACACTATATTATAAAAATATTCATTTAAAGTAAAGCGTTTTTTAGAAAATTATTTTTTATTTTTTTAACCTACTTTATTTTCGATACAGACTTATATTTTTGGTTAAATAATTTAATCTCTTCTTTGTTAAACTCTTCATAATTTTCCCAAGTTATATATTGCAGATCAATAGCTGGAGCTGGATATTGATTACACCAAGCTATCGCCTCTTCTGTCAATTCAAATCCATATTTTAAATAGTAAGAACTCACATCTCTTTTTAATATTTGAGTACAGAATTTAGCAAAATTATCTGCTGCTTCCTGCTTATCTGCTGCTCTATTAGCCTGCATCAAAGCATTCATCTTTTGGAAGAAACTATTATCTGCATAGAACAATCTCATTTTAAAGAAGAATCCTAATCTATGCCACACACTCATATCGTGTACTGACATCGGCTCTTCTGAAATTACGCTTATATGCCCTTTACATCTTAAAGTTTTCATATACTCTAATCTTGGTTGCTCTGCAAACCAGTTATTAGTTACTTCTCCAAATAATCCCATTAGATAATCATTTGAATCCAGTTCATGTCCTAACTCATGCCCTACTGCCCAAGAGTTAGCTAAATCATAGGTACTTCTCGGAATCATTGGTCCACTCGATCCATTGTATGCTGTATATCCTCCTGCAAAAGATCCTCCTGCATGGAATGTATCTTGTCCTCTTCCACACCAAACCAATCTCTTGTATGGCATCTGCTGCTTGAAATGACCTGTAACATTATCTAAATAGTGAATAAAGTCTAAATACTCATCAAATATCTCTATATGCTTTGATAAATTTCTAGATTCGAAGTTAGCCTTTAGCCAATCAAAACTTATAGCACCTATATATGTCTTACCTTCAACATAAGCTAAGTTTGAGTTGTGATCTTCTGCTACTTCATTTTTGATATCGACTCTGTCAAAAAGATCCTGTGATTTTGTATAACCATAACGATAAATTAAACTATTCTCTTTATTTAATGAGTAGTATTCTATTTTTTCTTTTCTACTTCCTCTAAATATCATCTGCCCTTGCTCTACAATATTCAATATATTTATTCCTTTTTTCAGAGTAATTGTTTTATTGCTAGAAGGTTTTCCTACATATGTCATAAGAGCTATTTGAACCTCTCTATTTACAACAAATACATAGTCAGTATTCGGATGAATATAATGATTACTTAACACCATATCACCTGTATTGTTTGAAACTGTCGCTCCAAAATAGTAGCTCGATTCATTTTCAATAGCTTTATAACTTTGAATTTTAACTGGAAGCTCTCCACCATTTTTTAATATCATTGTTGCGATATCTAATTTTACTTTTAAACTTTTGCTCTCTTTTACAAGTTGCTTTAAGTTTTCAACCTTTTCTAATGTAACTGTTTTCTTTAAAACTCTAAATAACTCTTTATCTTCAAAAAGATTATCTACTTTTTCTTCTAAAGAACTATAGATATTAAATCCAATTCGATTGAAAATTATAACTCCAGCATAACATGCTTCAACGTCTATACAGAATCTCTTAGCTAATATCCCCGGGAAAACAAAGTTATTTATTCCTATTACAGGATTGCTTTTCTCGTAATCTTGAACTAATATCCAATCTTGCTCATCTCTCTCTTTATAATAAAGTTTCGCTTTATTAATTTTTCCATTTGCTTCATTTGGATGACTGATATCTGCCCAAAATTCATTTATTACCTTAGGTTCTTCAAATATAAACTCAACTTTTCCTGTTGTTTTTGAATGGAAATATGTTGTTGGATCTCTATCTAACATTTTTTCTACATCGTTTCCTGAGTTATATATTCCACAATGAGATACTGCACTCACCTTTGAGATGTCATACTCTAAGTTTACATCATCCTCTGCATAATAAGATGATTGCTCAATATCTACAACTTTAATATAAGATGATTTCCAACTTTCAGTTCCATCAATGTAACTTATTGTTAACTCTATCTTTTTAGCTAATACTCTTTCAAATTTTAAGCTAACTATATTTCCATCTTTCTCTATAATTTCAAAACTATCAATTTCAATTTTATATCCAAGTGATGACTCATACTGAAGCTTATAATCCACCTTTCCTTCTGGGAAAGATTTATATCCGATATTAATCTCGTCAAAAACGATATCAAAATTATAGTTCAATCTATAATTCTTCTTTGTAGTTTTTTCTAAGAATAACTCTTTGGCTTTTTTTACTTTCTCTTTGAATTCAACTGTAAACGTTGCTTTCTCTTCTAATTTTAAAATCTCATCATACGTTACATCTAATCTTAAAGCTTCTAAACTCTCATCTAAGAATAAACTATTTATGCTTGCTTCTAGATTACTGTGAATAAACAGCTCTAGTTCATTTATCAGAGCCCATCCGTTTATTGAATCCTCTATTCTCACACAAACTTCATTAGTTAAATAAGGTTTTCCTTCAACCGTTAACCATTTATCTCCATGAGTTTCAACTATATACTCTCCTAACTCTGTCCAGCTATTTTCAATATTAGTATCTTTTAATAAAACTCTAAACTTTTTTATAAATCCAGATTCGTTATCTCTAAAACTTTTAAGTCTTAATCTATCTATTAGATAATCCTTATCCAATTTAAAGTAGACATCACAATACTCTCCATACTGAGTACAATGGAATTGTGAATTCATATTTCCATCAAACATGTTACTTATTGGATAAGAGTTATTTGGATGAGTTGTTGATCCCTCTATCTTCTCTACAGGCATTCTCAAATCTATATCCTCATCTATACAGAAATCTAATTTATTCAATGTATTTAAAGATATTGAATCAATCTCCTCTACTCCATATAACATGATTTTTAAATTTTTTGCCACAATAGCCTCGAAAGCTAATATATATTCCTCACCAACTGAAGTACAACTAACATCTATTATCTTCTCTGAAGAGTAGTTATCTATATACTTTAATCTAGCCTTTGATATTCTATCAGATGTCTTGAACTTAACTCTATTTAGAATCGTCTCTTCACTTAAAACAACTTCAAACTCTTTAGCAGAAAGTCTATCAACATATAACTGTTTTGCTTTTCCTACTCTTTCTCTATACGAAGTTGTTTTTAATTCTCTTTCTAAAGATTCAATATCTTCTAATGTTACCTTTGGTTTCAAGATTGTTTCTGCTTCATCTAAGAATAGATTAGATATTCTTGCTTCAATTGTATTGTACTTAAATAAATCTAATTCATATACAACTACAAAATGATTATGACCATTTGTTACTCTTACACAGATATCAGATGCTAAAACTGGTTTAAACGAAGCCTCTCTAGTAGTTCCAGACTCTTCCGTCAACTGCTCGAATACTTTCTTCCAGTCCTCTGCTTTATTAGATCTATAAAGAACCTCATAGGCTTTTATTCTTCCATTTCCAGATGAGTTTGTTGTCATTATCAATCTATCCACAAGTTTCACTTCATCTAATTCGATTATAAACTCTCCATAATTTCCAGGAGCATAATTTCTATAATCAGCACTGTGGAAATTAGTATCTGTTCTTCCATCTATCATAAATGCTGGAGTTTTATCTGAGTACTGTCCACAATTTGAAATTGCGTTTAAACTATCTTTTGATAGCCTCACATCTACATCTAGAGTTTCGTAAAACTCTTTTTGATCCACTTGAACTATTGATATTCCCTCTATCTCTGATTCAACTATATCTCCACGAACCATAAGATTAAAGCTATTGCAATAGAAATATTCAAAACTTATTACTGTTTCTCTATCTCTCTTATCTATAGCTATTTTCTTTGCAATCTTGTTATTCCCATAACTATCTAAGTACGAAACTTCAGCATCATATATATTGGCTGTTGTTTTTATCTTTAGTTGATTCATAACACTCTCTTCATCAACTGTTAAAGTATAATGAATCGGATTCTTTTTATCTAGATATAACTTTTTTGCCAATTCAACTTTTTCTTTATACTCTTGAGTTACTAAAACTCTTTCCTCTAAAGCTAATATCTCTTGGTAAGTCACATCTGATTTTAAAGCTTCAAAAGAATCTCCTTCGAATAAATCATCAATCTGTTTTTCTAGATTACTATGAATAAATAACTCCATCTCATTTATTATTGTCCACTTATCTTCTGAATCAACAACTCTTACACAGATTTCATCTGTTAAATATGGTTGCCCTTTTACTTCTCTCCACACATTTTCATGAGTTTCTACACTATTTTCTCCTAGTTCAATCCACTCTGATCTATTCATCTCTTTTGCAAACAATTTAAATGTTTTTACTAGACCAGAAATAGGCGATCTAAAACTTATCAGTCTAAATCTATCTATTAAATATTCTTTATCTAATTTTAAATATACCTCTTCATACTCCTCATAGTTTGAAGCACGATATTGAGAATCTTTATTTCCATCAAGTAAATTACTCAATGGATATGATGCATGTACATTTGTCGCAGATAGTTCTATTTTATCTGAAGCTATTCTCAAATCGATATCTTCATCTATATAGAAGTCTGCTATATCGTAGTTATTTGTAAAAATATTTTCGATATTTGAAACTCCATAAACTATTAATGAAGCCTCTTTAGTCATAATTTTTCTAAAGCTTACAGTACAAATCTCTCCAAGAGATTCTAAACTACTTTCTACAAGTTTCTCATTTCCAAATACATCTATATATTTTATATGAGCTCTTAAAACTCTTTCACTTGCCGTAAATTGAACTCTATCAAATATTTTCTGTTCATCTATTTTAATCTCAAAATAATTTTGTGGAAGTCTTAAAATATATAGCTCTTTTGCATTTGAAACTCTAGCTATATACGACTCTGTTATTAATTCAGATTGAAGAGTTTCTATATCTTCTAAAGTTGTAATATCTTTTAAAACTGTTTCACTTTCATCTGTAAATAAATTTACTATTCTCTCTTCTATATAGTTATATTTAAATATATCCAACTCATTTATAACAACAAACTTATTTTTTCCATTTGTAACTCTAATACAAATTTCTGATGCTAAAACTGGTTTAAATACAGCCTCTCTATCATTTCCTGATTCCTCTGTTAACTGTTCAAAGGCTTTTTTCCATTCACTATCCTTTTGAGCTTTATATAATATTTCATATGCTCTGATTCTTCCGTTTCCATTTCCATTATTATCAGCTCTAGTTATAAATTTTACTCTATCTACAACATACTCTTTTCCTAACTCCACTACAAAGTCGCCATAATTTCCACTATAAGTCGAACTGTGGAAAGAGGTGTCATTATTTCCATCAATCGCATTAGAAGGAGCGTTATCTGAATATTGTCCACAATGAGATATTGCCGTCATCTCAGCTTTATTTAATCTTACATCAACATCTTTATGCTCATAGAAATTATTTTGGTTAAGTTGAGTTATTTTTATTCCCTCTATTAACTCCTCTGTTATATCTCCATCTAACATAAGATTAAATCTATCACAATAGAAAAGGTCAAATGTTAATATTGTTTCTGGTCCTCTATCCTCTATTTCTAAAGCATCTAACTTAATTTCAAATCCATGCTCATCTATATATGTAACTTCACTTCTATATATTTTTCCAGAAGTAGTTACTTTTATTTGATTCATAACATTTTTTCTATCTGTTTCTAATATGAAGTTTAAATCAGGTTTTTTCTCTAAATATAAATCTTTCGCTCTAGAAATAAGAACTTTAAACTCTTCAGTCGTTTGAACCTTAGACTCTAAAGATAAAATTTCATCATAAGTTACTCCATCTTTTAATATCTCACAATCTTTATCCGAGAATAGCTCTTTTATCTCTTTTTCTAAATTACTATGAATAAATAGTTCTAACTCACTTACAAGAGCCCAACCATTAACAGAGTCTTCAATTCTTAAACAAACCTCATCTGTTAAATATGGTTTTTCATTTTTCACTTCTAACCATTCGTTTGCATATGACCCTACTGTATATTCTCCTAAATCTACCCAAGTATTTTCTATATTCATCTCTTTTGCTAGAACTCTAAACTTATTTATAAGTCCCGATGTGTTACTTCTAAAACTTACCAATCTAAGTCTATCAATTAGATACTCTTTATCTAGCTTAAAGTAAACATCACAATACCCAGTATATTGACTACAATGGAACTGTGAATTCCAATTGCCATCAAACATATTACTTATTGGATAAGAGTTATTTGGATGAGTTGTTGACCCTGTTATCTTCTCATAAGATATTCTTAAATCAACATCTTCATTTATATAAAAATCCGATATAGCATAATTATTAACAGATATGTTTCCTGCATCTGATACTCCATATAGTATTAAAGAAGCATTCGAAGTCATTATCTTATTTATCTCTATTGTATATATATTTCCTAAAGATCTGAAATCTGTTTCTATTAATCTTTCTATTCCATAAGTATCAATATACTTTAAATGTGCTCTTAAAACTCTTTCAGTTGTTAAAAATTGAATTTTATCAAAAACTCTCTCTTTTTCTAACGGTATTGCATAATAATTCTGTGGTAAGCTTTGAATATATAACTCTCTTGCTTTCCCTACTCTCTCTATAAATTCTGAAGTAACTAAATTTTTAGCCTCTAAAGCCGAAATCTCTTCATAAGTTACTCCCTCTCTTAAACTTTCAAAACTTTTATCCGTGAATAAATTATCTATAGCTTTCTCTAAATTACTGTGAATAAATAGTTCTAATTCACTTACAAGAGCCCAACCATTAACAGAATCCTCAATTCTTAAACAAACTTCATCTGTCAAATATGGTGTTTCATTTTTTACTTCTAACCACTCGTTAGCGTATGAGCCTACTGTATATTCACCTAATTCTGCCCAATCATTTTCCTTGTTCATCTCTTTCAATAATACCTTAAACTTATTTATTAGTCCTGACGTATTACTTCTAAAACTTACCAATCTTAGTCTATCAATTAGATACTCTTTATCTAGCTTAAAATACACATCACAATATCCTGTGTATTGACTACAATGGAACTGTGAATTCCAGTTGCCATCAAACATATTGCTTATTGGATAAGAGTTATTTGGATGAGTTGTTGATCCCGCTATCTTCTCATAAGGTATTCTTAAATCAACATCTTCATCTATATAAAATTCTGACTTATTATAACTATTTGTACTGATATTTTCTACCTTAGATACACCATATACAACTAGTGACGCATTTGATGTCATTAATTTTTTTAGATTTAAAGTGTAAAGAGTTCCCAACTGTTCATATTCACTCTCAATCATTATTTCTGTTCCATAACTATCTATATATCTCAAATCAATTTTAAAAACTCTTTCAAGTGTTGTAAATTGAACTTTATCAAAAATTTGATCTCCAGCTAAAGGAATAGAGAAATAGTTTTGAGGCAATCCAAGTATATATAACTCCTTTGCCTTTGCAACTCTCTCTTTATAAGATACAGTTACAACTTCTGATTCTAAATTCTCAATCTCTTCTAAAGTAACTCCTACTCTTATACTTGTTTCTGTCTCATCAGTAAAAAGATTTCCTATTCTTTTCTCTAAGAAATTATATTTAAAAGCATCTAACTCAGCTATAACCATAAAGTTATTATGACCATTTGTTACTCTTATACAAATTTCTGAAGCTAAGATCGGTTTGAATACAGCTTCTCTTTCTACTCCTGATTCCTCTGTTAGCTGTTCAAAAACCTTTTTCCACTCCTCTGTTTTGCTTGTCTTATATAAAATTTGATAAGCTTTTATTCTTCCATTACCTGATGATCTTGTTCTAAATTGTAATCTATCTAAAAGGTATGTTCCTCCCAACTCTAATACAAAATCTCCATGTGTTCCAGGCTCATAATTTGTATATGTAGCACTGTGGAATGTTGTTGATTCATCACCATCAATCGCACGACTTGGAGCATCACTTGAGTATTGACCACAGTGTGATATAGCTGTCATTACCGTCTTATCTAATCTTACATCTATATCTTTGTCTTCATAAAATTCATTTTGATTTAGTTGAGTAATCTTTATGTTCTGTATATCTTCCTGTGTTATATTATCATGAATTATCAAATCAAACTTA
The DNA here is from genome assembly GCF_000799075.1 of Cetobacterium sp. ZOR0034. Taxonomy (NCBI): domain Bacteria; kingdom Fusobacteriati; phylum Fusobacteriota; class Fusobacteriia; order Fusobacteriales; family Fusobacteriaceae; genus Cetobacterium; species Cetobacterium sp. ZOR0034. The sequence goes on along the minus strand of NZ_JTLI01000053.1, from coordinate 25,650 downwards.
TCAGTATAGAAATAATCAAATGATAGTAATAATTTTTCTTCAACTCTTTCAACATTTAAAATTTCAGATATCTTTTCATATCCATACTCATCCCTATATCTCACTTGAGCATTCTGAATATCCCTAGATGTTGTAATTTCCAAAGTATTCATTACATTTTTTATATTTGTTTCTATAGTAAATACTAAACTGTTTGTATCTCTTAAATTACTTTGCAACTGTATCACCACCATTTCTATTTACTAAGCTATTATAGCTTTGATTAAATTTTTGCAACTCCTCTTCAATCAATTCTTTGTAATTTTCAAATGTAATCTCATTTATATCTACCATCGGTTGAATATATGTATTACACTCTCTCAATACCTCTTCTTCAATATCTAACCCTAAAGATATAAAATATTTTGAGATATCCCTCTCTAAGAATTCCGTTATCCATAGACAGATTAAACTCATAACCTTTGAACCGCTTTGCCCTATCTCCTGTCTCTGTAAATTCTTATATATATATGTTACTATTCTATCGTTATTTGCAAATAATAATAATTTTGTAGCTAAATTCTCTAAAGGTGTTGAAGGGATATCTATTATCTCTTGATTTTTTAAAATCATAACCTTTTTAAGAATAGTTTTTACAAAACTATAAACTGCTGGTGTATATATCTCTTTAGATAGATGGCTACTAGAAATAACTTCACTAAGTTCCTCTTTTACCAAGTTTTCTATATTGTCTTGGAATAGGAACCCTAAATCTCTATTAAATTCAATATACACCCCTTCTGTCGTCGACTTCAAATCAACTTCTCCAGAAAGGTTCTGCCAGAATAATCTTTTTAAATTAGTTACTCTATAATCTGTTGTATATAATTGATTCTTATCTATTAAAAGTGTTATATAATCAATTGTATGATCTAAATTAGCCATCGCATCAACAAATTGATGTTCATCTAAATTACTCAATATCCAATTGATATTTCCTCTAATTATAAAATTCTTTCCTTCAATAGTAACAACTTCATCTAATCTCTTTCTCTTGAAAAGATCAGTTACATTATAATCCCCTGTCTTATAATGAGTATCAGATTTTTCAACATTGTATAAAGATAATCCCAACTCACTATATTCATCCCTTAAAACAAAAATATCTCCAGACATATTTTTAGAATATATAAAATTCTTTCCAGCTTTTATTTGAATTATATTTTGAAGCGGATTCTCTTGCTCAGCTGAAATTATACACAACCTTACATCTCTATTACTTTCAATTAGATAGTCAGTTTGCTTTCCAACCTTATATGATGTTGAGATTAAATCTAAACTTTTTTCAACTCTTAAAAACTCCTCAAAATTTGTATAATCTTTATCTATTACATCAATTTTAAAATCGAAAATATTCAAGTTATTATCTGTCAGCCAAAGCATTTTAGCTTTCATTCCTAAAATACTATCTGGATAAGACTCTATCAATCTATTTATATCTCTTAATTTTACCCCATCTTTAACACTGCTACAGCTTATATCTGTATAAATTTCTAAAAACAGTTTTTCAAGTTCAGATTTATTTGAACATATCTCAACTTCATTTATTAGTATCCAATTCCCGTAACTTTGATGTACTCTTATGCAGATATCTGAAGCATAAACCTCTGGAAACTCTGCTAATCTCCAACCTTCTGAATTATTTACCTCTGACATATACACACTTTTCCAAACAGGTGCTTCTGTAGCTTCTTTATAAAGAATCTCATACTGATGAATCTCTCCGTTACTTCCGCTTGGATGAGCTGTCTTGAACTCTAATTTTGAAATTATCTCTGGTGATGATAAAGATAGATATACATCCCCATACCCTATGCTTGTACTGTATTGATTTGAATGGAAGTATGTTGATTCATCGTCGTCTAACATCTTGTCCGGCGTACAACTACTCCAAGTTGAAACATTAGATTTAGCTGTTATTGTACTTTTAGGTATATATTTGTTTGTTGCAATATCACCTATATTTTCAACACCATACAAAACAATAGTTATCTCTGAACTTACTATTTTCTCTATGTTCAGCGTATAATTTTCCCCATCTTTTATCAATTCAGATTTTATTAATCTTGAAACTCCATTTGAATCTACATATCTTATATCAGCTTCTAAAACTGTTTCAGAAGTTGTGAAATAAATTTTATCTAATGTTCTTTTTTCTGTTAGAGGAACTTCAAACTCCTTCTTTAACGCTCTCTTTAACAGAAGTTTTTTTGCATTAGATATTCTCTCTAAATATGTCTGAGTTTTTAAATCTTTTTCAATATTTTCAACATCAGCTAATGTCACTTCATCTTTTGTCTCTGTTTCTAGTTCGTCTGTAAATAGATTTCCTATTCTTTCTTCAATTAGATTATGTTTAAACATATCCATCTCGTGAATCATAACATATTTATTTTTACCATTTGTTACTCTTATACAAATCTCAGAAGCTAAAACAGGTTTAAAGAATGCGTATCTATCATCTCCAACTTCTTCTGTCAACTGCTCAAATACTTTTTGCCACTCCTCATTAGCTGTAGTCTTATATAATACTTCATACGCCCTTATTCTTCCATTTCCAGTACCATTACTATCTGATCTTGTAATCAGGTGAACTCTATCTATCAAGTATTCTTTTCCTAACTCAACTGTAAAATCTCCATAACTCCCACTATATCCAGCACTGTGAAAGTGTGTATCCAATCTATCATCTATAGCACGATCAGGAGAGTTACTTGCATGCTGACCGCAATGAGATGTCGCAATCATTATAGTTTTATCTAATCTTACATCAACATCTTCATCTTCATAAAAATCTTTCTGATTCAAAGGAAGAATATTGATATTCTCAATCTCTTCCTCTAAAAGATTATCATAAATAACCAATTCAAACTCCTTGGCATAAAAATATTCAAAAGTTAATTCCAATGAACCATTTTTATTCTCTACTTCCAATAGTTTACTTTGCTTTAAATGACCATAGTTGTCTTCATAAAATATCTCAGCCTCAGTTATATTCTTTGATGTAACTAATTCAATTTTATTTATTACATTCTTTATATTTGTTTCTATCGAAAAAACTAAACATATATCTTCATTTTTTATATTAGCTCTCATCTCTGCTCCCTTCTATTTTGTATTTAGCTCTTTATATTCCTCGTATGCCACAGCAAATTTCCAAATCTCAGCCTCTGATATTTTTAATACCACTTTTAATGATTGAGCAAATATCTCATCAAAACTTAAATGTATCTCTTTCATATCATCAAAATTTTCTATTGTATAATCAATTATTTCAATCTCTTCTCCAAAGACATTTTTAGTATATAGTTGATACTCAAAAATATTTTCAACGTTTTCTGTAAAGTTTAGTATTAACTTTGAGATTGCCATATTTGGATTTGTTTCTACTATCTCTTCTAAATATGTTGTATCATTTATAAATAAACTTTTAGCGATATTAATTTTTAATCTATATTCATTCGAAGAAACAATCATTTTTTCTAAATCTAAAATATAATCTAGTGTTACAAAATCAGAGAGTTTAGTACATGTTGAATCTAGGAATAGATTATCTATTGCTATCTTTACCTTACTTTTTTTATAAGCCTTAAGAGTTTCTAACACACTCTCTTTTGCTAAGTTATTATATACTCTATAGATAAAGTCTTTTATTAAGTATCCGGCTTTTGATTTTAAAATACCATCATCCTCTTTAAACTCTATATAATTTCCAGATAACAAATCTTTTACAAAAATATTAGCTCTCGTCAAAGATTTAAATTTATAAATTAGCTCCTCTTTATTTAAAGAGATAAAATAATCTGTATAACTACCATTTTGTTTTACTTCAACTTCAGATATATTTTCTAAAACTTTAAACTCTTCATTCGAATCATTTTCAACAACATAAGAGCTCATACTAAACGAATTTGCTTTTGGTTTATAAAGCCTTTCTAATCCTGAAACTTGCATCTTCGCATTTACTGCGTGAATCTTCGGGAAACTTACCGTTACCTCTTCATCATCTATTGTAAAATCACAATTCTTTCTTAGAATATCACCAGTTGGATTCTCATATACTAAATCTACTCTATACGGCTGCTCTAAAGTTACAAATTTTATCTGATTAAATACTCTTTCTGAAGAAAATTCAAATTTTATCTCCTCTGTAAAACTATTTTGAATAAATAGACTTTTTGCAAGTTTTACTTTATCTATATATTTCCCATCTACTTTTACTCTAGACTCAACATCTAAAATCTGTTCAAAAGTAACAGTTTCTTTTAGTTCTTTGTAAGTTGAATCCTTAAATAAACCTTCAACCTCTTCTCCGATACTATTGTATTGATAAACTTCAATACCATTTATATAACTTTTTCCAGACTCACTTTTTAATTTTATCTCTGTTGTAAAATATCTATTTGGAAGCTTTAAAGAGTTATTTTCTATTTTTCCAATCTCAATATATTCTTGTACTTCTGCTACCTCGTCCCAAGATAAACGAGTACTTCTTCCTATATCTTTTATAAATACTTTTACCTCTTCATCTGTTAAAAGTCTAATCTCATCTATCAAATACTCTTTCTTCATAATTAAAGTATCATCTGGATATTTTTCCGAGAAGAATGATGTGCTTAAATCTATCTTATTATCCATCTCCTCTTTTAAAGAGAAGCTTTCTATTGGAAACGTTTCAAAACTTACAAGCTCAGCATCAGTTGTTCCATAAACTAAAAGTTCAATATCATCTGTATGAACTCTTAATTTACCTGCAAACTCTTCAACTCCAATAGTTATAACACCATCTATCTTGTTTTCAATGTACCAATATAATCTTTTTACTCTCTTTACACCTAAAGAATCTGTGTATTTCAAAGTACTTTTTATCATATCTCGCGAGGCTTTGAAACTAACTCTCTTAACCACTGCTTCATCTTTTAAAGGTATTTGTATTATCTTTGGTGATAATGAATATTTTTCTATATATAGATCACTCGCAAGTTCTAATAGTCTCATATAATCTTCAGTATAAATAACTCTCTCTTGTAAGTCTACTATCATCTCTTGAGTTACATCTGAAGCTAATTCATCTCTATCCTCGTCTGTAAACAATCCATAAATTTCATCTTTTAGCGAAGAATATTTATATACTCCAATTTCTGATATATATATACTATTGGCTCCACTTTCTTTAACTCTTATGCAAAGCTCTTTTGCTAAAATAGTATTAAAAGTCACACTTTTCTTCAAAACTTCATCATTTATAGAAGAATGAATCTCTTTCCAAGAGTCTGCCGAAAAACTTTTGTAGAGAATAGTGTATGATTTTATCTTTCCATCATTATCACTATTTGTTGTAAATTCTATCTCGTTGATTAAAGAGGTTTCTCCTAAATCAACTACAAAATCACCACTCTGAGATTCCGAATAACTTTGACTTAAAAAATATGTGTTTAAATTTCCATCTAACGCTTTATCACAAGTATTATCTCCTACTGAAGAACAATTACTTGTAGCAATCATTTTAGTTTTATCCATAGCTCTTTCTAACATATGTTCATTAGGTGCATCTGCTCCTGCTACAAATGGTAATTGATCTATCTCTCTAACTTTTATATCATCTATATTCTCGTAAGATATCTCTTCTCCAAAGATTGTCAATTCACAACTATCTCCATAGAACAAATCAAATTTTAAAATATTTTTTCCATCTAATATCTCTATATTTTTTAGTTCATTTACTATTGTATTTCCAAAAGAGTCTTCTGTTTTTAATGTAGCATTTACAACTCTTCCATCTGTTTGGAATTCAATCTCTTTCGCTACTTTAAATCTAGAAAAGTCAAATTTATATATTAACTCTTGATACATACTCCCTCCGTTGTCTTTATTTTTATAGTAAAATAGAGTGAACAATCGTTCACTCTATTTTTTTAAGTTTATTATCTTCTAGCAAGTCTATTTAAGTAGTTTAATCTTAAAGAGTTCGCTTTGAACTTTTCAAATATCACTGACGTTAATAGGTGATCTGCTTGGTATAAAGATGGGTAAGCTGATGTAGCTTCCGAACTATGCATATCGATTCCATAGTCATCCATTGCGATATCCCATGAAATTATTCCTGCTAAGTTGTTATCTATTACCCATTGAGATTTTACTTCTACTGATCTCTCATCTTCGTATGTATAGAAGATTCCTGCCGTTTCATTGTATAAGTATGGAGCTTGAGCTGCCTCATCATAGTAGTATTTAAAGTCTGTTCCTTTTAATACTGTTCCTGCATGTGGATTAGCTGGTCCGTTCATATCTAGTGTTCTAACTGATACACTTTCACCTTTTATTAATTTATTTAAATGGTTTAGAGGTAATACTCCTGCTCCTCTTCCTCCATCCATTGTTCCTGGAGCTGAACATCCTTTTGTTTCGCTTGCCGTTGGATCAATATTCGTTCTTGCGTATAGTCCTGGTGTACTTGCATTTACCCATCCTGAAGCTGGTTTAAAGATTCCTGACCAACCTCTTGAGTAGAATGGTGAACCTACAGTAATTTTTGTTACAGGTACTCCGTAAGTTGTTGTTACAAATTGAATTAAATCATTTATTGACATTGCATTTTCATTAGGATTTGTTTCTGCTAATGGCTCACTTGGATTTTGGAATAAGTATGATTGGTGGTTTGTAATTGGATCAAACGCTCCATGTACATCATAAGTCATGTAACTGATGAAGTCACAAGTTGGATGCCATACTCCAATTCCACTCTTTAGTATGTGAGTTTTTCCTGAAACAATAGCACATGATAAGAAGTAGTATTTTCCATCCTCTTCTCCTGCTTTGTCTAATGCTTTTCTTAAAGCTTGCATTAAGTTTGTGAATAGGTACTCTTCGTCATCTTGAGCTCTTGGAGTTCCTAAGTCGTTTTTATTATCAACTAAATCTGCATCTCTTCTTGAACAAGGGAATTCCCAGTCAATATCTATTCCAACCATATTGAACTCTCTTATAAAGTCAATACATCTTTGTACGAAGTGATCGATTTTTCCTGGTTGAGCTGCATCTCTGAAGAATGCAGATCTTGACCATCCACCTAGTGAAGCGATTGGCTTAACATATGGATATTTTTTAGACATTTCGTTGTACTCAGTCATAAATGCATTTGTTCCTCCGTAAGCTGAGAACGCTGCACCTGGATCGAAGATATTTGGTGATACGTTTAAGCTAGTTCCATTTGGAGCATCTGCTGCTGACTTTGTTAAGTGAGATATATCATCTTTATCTGTGAAGAAGTTTCCTGTATAATCAGGGATTACATCTACGAATGCATATTGCATATGAGATATCTTGTTCCATGGAGAAATCTTTGGAGTATATTTTCTTCCTCCCCATTTCCCCCACTCTGGAGTATAAGTTATGTGCATTTTTTCCATTGGAGTTCCTAATCCTTCTACGTTAGAAACATTCATTGGTTCTAAATGAGCGTTAGGTGCTGTTCCTGCTGAATCCATTTGGTGATTTCCTGGGCAATTAATAGCTGCCTCTTCTGAGTCAGATAATTTTGTCCAAGGTGACCATCCTTCTACTAAAGGTTTATCTCCTTTTGAAGCCCATCCTGTATGTCTGAAATGTAACCCATTATAATAAACTATTTTATTAGTTGCTGATCCATATTCAATTTCAGGGTTCCACTCTGGGTAGTTACAATATTTAACTCCTCCATCAGGCGTTGCAATTTCTATTGTTCCAGTTGTACTCTTGTAGTAAACTGTTACTTTATCGTTAGTTTTTTCGTCTCTTGTATAAGTTACTTTATAAACAAACTTTAAATCTTTGTTTGAAGGGAACTTAGAAGCTGACACAACGTTCTTAGCCGATCCTTTATTTGCAGCTGTATAGTTTGTATCTAAGATTTCAGATAATTGTCCATCTAAATAAACAGCTAATCTGCTATCGATAACTCCCCAAGTATTATTTAAAGTTATTTCATAATTTCCGTTTGAATTTACAGTATGTGCCCATAAGTTAGAGTATGGTAATGTTGCTGGGAACTCCCCATCTACTGGTGGTGGAATTACCTCTTCATCTTCTATTACCACAGTATTAGACATAATTTGCTTATACTTATCTGACCAGTAGTATTTCGCTAAGAAGTAGTAGCTTCCAGCTTCTGTTGATGTAAAGTTTGCTGCCGCTGAAGCTGAGTTTGTAGTTACTTTTTCTACTCTTGTATTATTTTTGTATAGCTCATACTCTACTGATGTTATTAAATAGTCATTTTCAGAAGTTAATAACTCTCCTACTAATTTTTTATTTAAATTTTGTAAAATTGCCTTTATTACAACTGGCTCTAATTCAGGATCTACTGGTGGTACCACTTCATCGTGATCACACTCTCCTAAAAGTCTTAAAATCTTTTGTACTAAAAGTTTGAAAGATAAGTACTCTTCTAATTTTGTAACTCTGCTTAAATTTAAAACAAAATCATTCATTTGTTCAATTAAAGGAGCTAACTCTTCGCACTCTATTCCATTATGATTTTCAGCATATTTGCTATTTATGTAATTAACCTTCTCTATTGTGTTATTATATATTTTTTGAAACTCTTGCTCTCTATCTACAATAGGAAATAAATCATTATTCGTTCTTTTCATTTGTAACTTTATCCTCCATTAGTAAATTTTTTTATTTAAACATTCTATAAGACTTTTCAAGTTTTCCTTGATAAGTTGATGTTTCTTTATTAAAATCTGTATGTTTTTCTAAAAATGTTGACAATCTTGAAATCTCTTTAGATAGTTTTATCAAATCATTTTCAAGTTCTTGAAATCTTCTTAAAAGATTTTCTGTTTTTGTAAAATCTGTATTTCTTTCTTCTAATTTAGAAAGTGTAATCTCAACTGATATTAATTTTGAAGATAATTCTGAAAAGCTTTCTCTAAATGCATTATTAAAATTTTCGTTTCTTTTCAGAGCTTCAACATATTCTGTTTTTATTTGTAAATATTTTTCTTGATAATATTCACATTTTTCTTCATATTCCTTATTTATAGCAATTAGATTAGCAATCTCTTTCTTTAGCTCTTTATTTTTTCTATTAAAGAACATACTATCTCCTTCCATTATAAAAATATCTTAACTACAATATTTTACTTATCATCATCTAACATAATAGTTTTTAGATATAATTTAATTATACTTTGAATTATATTTTCATATTTTTTCTCTGTTTTTATCAAACGTATTTAAACTTTTATGAAAACATAATACAGTTTTTATCAAAAATAATCAACTATAATTTTAAAAAAATTTTTTTATAGCTATGAAATCCCTTTAATTAAGTGCACTTATACTTAGATTTTTAGCTAGTTTAATTTATTTTAAATTTTTTTTGATTTGAAATTTCATTCTACTTATGCTAATATAGATTAACTTATCATTAAACTTAAATATTTTTGAAATATTTTTTCTTTTTTTACAAGTTTTAAGAAATTAAAAATTTAAAAATAAAATTAATAAAACAATTATGAATTAAAACTATTCTACGGATTAAAAATAGGAGGTTTTTTATTTTGAACTCAAATAACGAACTAGATTTTCAAGTTAGTGACTTAAAAACTAAAATTTCATCTCTGTTTGATAAATTTAAAACTCTTCAAACAAGCATGAACGTAATTATGGATATTGTATCTTCAAATCCTGAATACAATATAACAAAAAATAAGTTAGAAGCTTTAGTCGGATTAGCTAATAATTTAAATAGTACTAATAGCATTAATGAATTTTATGAAATAAAAGCTTTAGCTTATGATGTTGAAAAAATGATTTTCGATTTAGAGCATATCATCGAAGGAGGAGAACCTGAAGTTCCTGAAATAGTTGTTCCTGAAATTAATACGGCACTATTAGAGGATACAGGAATCACTCTTGTTGGAACTCTTAAAGATATCATAGATCCAGAAATAAGATTAAATAACATTGAATATAAATTATATAAAGAAGTTGGAACATCAACTGTTGAAGTAGCTCATATCGCTCTTCCTGAATCTTTATTCTCTGTTGATTTCAAATTCAGAGATACTGGAAGCTTCTACTTTATAGCTACTTATTACTACGATGGTGCTAATGAAGTTATTCAAAGTAAAACTATAAAATCAAACACAGTAACTATTCAATTAGTTGATAAGGAAGTGCCTACTATCTGTTGTGCAGCTTTAACAAACTTTGGTAACACACCTAAAGGATTATTAACTAAAATTGTTGATATGGATTCTGCTATAACTGAAGTTACATACACTTTAAAAAATACAAGTAATGTAACTGTTGAAACAGTTGTTAAAGACAATCCATTTGAGCATATTCAATTTGCTGATGTTACTGAAGGAAACTATTTCTTTAATTGTAACTGCAAATATGATATCGGATCAAAAACTGGAACAATTTTATTAAACTCTAATATCATTAATATAAAAGGAGAGATTGTTGATCCTAATCCTAACCCTGATCCAGAGCCAAACCCTAATCCTACACCAACAACAAAATGGCCAAGAGCAATCTTCGCTCCATTCGTTGATGCTGCTAGAGATGATGTAAATTTTAAATTTGCCTTAGCTGACAAATCTAAAATAACTGGTGTTCAATTCTATAACCTAGGATTTATAACTGCTGATTCTAACAAAAATCCAGCTTGGGCAGGAAACTTAAACCTACCTGGAAACAAAGGAACTAATGCTGGACTTATGCAAGATATAGAAAGATTAAGATCAATGGGTGGAGATGTTTGTATATCATTTGGTGGACTTAACGGACCATATTTAAATGAAGTTATAACTGATATCCAAGACTTAAAAAATAAATATAAATCTATTATTGATAATTGGAACTTAAGCAGAGTTGACTTTGATATGGAGCACAATAGTACTTCTGGAAATACAACTTGTGATGCTAACAAAAGAAATCACCAAGCTATAAAACTTTTACAAGATGAACTAAATGCTGAAGGAAAGTATGTTGGAATTTGGTTTACACTTCCAGTTATGCCTTATGGATTAAACCAAAACGAATTACTTCTTTTAGATGACGCTATTAAAGCTGGAGTTGAAATTGAAGGAGTTAATATCATGGCTATGTGTTATGGATCAGCTTATGCTGGTAATATGGCTGAGCAATCTATATCTGCTATGACAAACCTACAATCACAATTAAAAACACTTTATAGCAATAATGGAATTATAAAAACTGATGATGAACTTTGGGCTATGGTTGGTATCTGTCCAGAGATAGGAATCAACGATACTGGTGCATTCAATACATTCTACTTAGAAGATGTTACTCCAGTTCTTGAATTCTGTAAAACAAAAAATGTTGGTATGATCACATTCTGGTCTGCTAATAGAGATAAAGCTAATAACGGTTCTGAAGTTAATGGTCCTGATTCTACTGGATTAGCACAAGAAGAGTTAGCATTCTCTAAAGCTTTCCAAGTTTATAATAACATTAACCCTAACGCGGCTAATCTTGTTCCTTCACAAGATTGTGGAATATACAACGGTGTTCCTGTTTGGCATCAATCAATGACATATCCAAACGGAAATACAAAAGTTTACTACGAAGGAAAATACTATGTTAACGGATGGTATGTTTCTGCATGGGATAACCCACCTACATCAAATGAAGCATGGTCAGAAACTGCACTATAATTTTTAAACAAGGAGTGTGTAATGAATACTTTAGAAATACAAAGCATTAAATCGCATTTTTCAAACGTTTTAAGTCACTACAACAATCTAAAGAAAAAGTTTGTTGATTCTTCTAATGAACTTGAAGCTTTAAATATACAATTAATTGAATTAAAAAATAAAATGAACAGCTTAACTATGGAGTCTTCTATCATTTACTTCTTCGAAGTTAAAGAGCTTCTTGCTGCTGTTGAAAAAACAATCTTCGATTTAGATATCGAAGTGGAAAATCCTGAGCCTCCTGTAGACCCTGAAATTCCTGAAATTACACTTCCAACAATTGGAAGTGTTGAATTAACTACAGCTGACAAAAAAGCTACTGTTATTTCTAAATTAGTATCAGATCCTCAAAATAGAATAACTCAAGTTACATATATCTTAAAAACTTCAGTTAGAAATACTATTGAACAAAGAACTACTACTACACCTACTACGGCTGTTACATTCAACAGCATTTTAACAGCTGGAGATTACGTTGTAGAAGCTATCTATTCATATACTGGTACTAACTCATTAGAGCAAATAACAAAATACTCTAATATAGCTACTATCGAAGAGGAAGTAATTCCTCCTCCAACTACTGATAATATAGCTACATTAAAATTAACATCAAGTCAATCTTGGGGAACTGGATTCAGTGCTAATCTAGAATTAATTTCACACACTAGCGAAAACTTCGGTGGAAATTGGGAATTAAGTTTTGATTCACCTGCATCTGGACTTTCACAATGGCAAATAAACGCTTCTAAAGTTGGAAACAGAATAGTTATTACTTCTGGTGCTGACTGGTCTGGTGCTGCACACTTCAACCTTGGACCAAATGGAAGTTTTACAATAGAAGGTATTAATGGAAACGGTGCTGACTTCGATAATAACATAGCTGCTAACGCTACTTTAAACGGTCAACCTGTAACTCTTATGATTAACGGAGAAATCATCGGTGGTGGAACTGTTGATCCTGAGCCTCCTGTAGACCCTGAAACACCTACAGCTTCTTTCCCTGATAGATTACCTATAACAGGAGCTATTGAAGTAGGAACTATCTACTTAAATGGCGAAGAAACTACTCTTTTAGGAACTGTATCAGTACCTCATACAAATATTCATTCTGAGTATGCTGTTTATGTAAATGGATTCAAATCGTCTTTAAATCCTGTTGAATTGACAAGAAGATCTTCTATGTTAAATGTTAATATTGCTGTTTCAACACTTCCTTTATTAACAGGTAGCAATGATATTCAACTTGTTTTTGCTGGAGTAGGAGAAACTGAAGTAACATACTACATTACAAATACAGTAAGTATTAAAAAAGAATCTACTGGAACTGGTAAAAAATCACTTATCGGATATTGGTCATCTTGGGGAGGAAACTCTAACATAACTTCTTATATCGACTTAGAAGATGTTCCTTCTGAATACGATACAATAGTTGTATCGTTCATCGAGCACTCTAATGACTACTTAACTCCTCAATTCAATCCTGAATTAAGTGGAAAAGTAACTAGTGCAGAGTTCAAGCAAAAAGTTGCTAGAATGAAAGCAAAAGGTCATAATGTTATAATTGCTGTTGGAGGACAAAATGGAGTGTTCCATCTAGAATCTAATAGCGATAAAGAGATCTTCAAAAATGGTGTTATACAAATAATCGAAGAATATGGATTCAACGGATTTGACGTTGACTTAGAAGGTCAAAGTGCTAAAAACGGAACTGGATATGTTGTTGAAGCTATCCAAGAGATTGTTGAGCATTTTAGAGCTAAGGATCCTAACTTCGTATATTCAATGGCTCCTGAGGTAGCTTATTTAATAGATGATGGATTTGGAACTTTATACATCGATTTAATCAAGAAAACAAAACATCTAATAACTACTATTCATCCACAATACTATAACGCTCCTGGTACTGGAATTTATCCATTCAACGGAAGCGGAACACCTGTAATGTGTAATACTCCAGAAACATTCATTCCTGAGTTTACAGAAGCTCTTATCAAAGGACATGATGGTCCTGCTTGGGGAGGAGAATGGGCAACTTTATTCCCTATTGGACCTATCCCTGAAGAGATGTTAGCTATCGGAGTTCCCGCTGGAGTAGGTGCTGCTGGTACTGGTGCAACTGCTAACATGAATGAATTCGTTAACGCTTGGAGAGAAGTTCAAAGAAGAGGATACGAAAATGTTAAAGGATTTATGACATGGAGTATTGACTGGGATGAATACCACAACTGGCAATTTAAAAATGCCGTAGCTCCTCTTATTAAATAGTGATTCATATGAAAAAATTGAGAATTTTATCTATTGACGGTGGAGGAGTAAAAGGAATTGTTCCTGCAATAATTTGTGAATATTTAGAAAATGAAATTTCTAAAAAAGTTAACCGTAAGGTCTTTCTTCACGAATACTTTGATCTAATTGTTGGAACAAGTACTGGAGGAATTCTAGGTGCTCTTTACACCTCTCCTAATTATCATACTGCACAAGAAATTGTACAGCTTTATAAAAATTGTGGAGATAAGATTTTTAATAAAAATATAATTAGAAGGGTTTCATCTTTTGGTGGAATCCTTCGTCCTAAATACTCCACAAAAGCCTTAGAAGAGCTATCTGAGTCTCTTTTCGGGGATATAAACTTAAGTGACACTATAAAACCCTTCATGACAACTTCTTATGATCTTATTAGAGCTAAGGAGATTTTTTTTGATAGTTTAAACGCTAAAAGAAAACCTTTAAAAAACTTTAAATTAAAAGATGTTGTTATAGCTACCTCTTCAGCTCCAGTTTATTTCAATGCAAAAAGACTTATATCTTTGAACAATGATATATACAACTGTATAGATGGAGGAATCTTTGCAAACAATCCAGCTCTTATAGCATATGCAGAGGCTAGAAATATCGATTTTAAAAAGCATCTTAAGGATAATAAACCATCATTTCCTGGGTCTGATGATATGATTTTAATATCACTTGGTACAGGTCATAAAGAGGGATATAAAAATTATGAACATCTAAAGACTAAAGGTGGAGCAAAGTGGGTTATGCCTATAATAGATATTCTATTTGCAGCTCAATCAAACACTGATGATTTTATTTTAAGAAAGATATTTGATTCTTCTAAAAATAAATGGAATTATTATAGAATAAATCCAAGATTATATAAAGGATCTTTAGAGTTAGATAATAAATCAGAAGGTAATATAGAAAAGCTTTGTGACGATGCTCATGAGTTTATAAAAAGAAATAAAGATAAGTTGGATGACATTATTCTTCAACTGATTTTAAATGATTAAAAGCTACTGGAAAGTGGCTTTTTTAATTTTATTAAAATTTTACAAAAAATAAAAAAAACTCTTTTTACAGAGTTTCAAATTTCAT
>NZ_JTLI01000053.1:0-10515 GCF_000799075.1 Cetobacterium sp. ZOR0034 | reverse complement strand
GGTGCCTAGAAAAGGATTCGAACCTTCGACCGCCCGGGTATGAACCGGGTGCTCTAGCCAACTGAGCTATCTAGGCGAAAATGGCAGGCCAAGAGGGACTCGAACCCCCAACCCTCGGTTTTGGAGACCGATGCTCTACCAATTGAGCCATTAGCCTGCATGGTCGGAATAGCAAGATTCGAACTTGCGGCCCCCTGCTCCCAAGGCAGGTGCGCTACCGGACTGCGCTATATTCCGAACTATTTTGTTTTTGCAACTCGCTCTCGCTCGCTACATAATTATAGTATCATAATTTTTAAACATTGTCAACAAAGTTTTTTATTTTTTTTTATTTTTTTATTTATGATATAATCTATAGTAGATAATTTTGAATAAATGTATGGAGGAAAACTTATGAAAAAATTAATTTCTTGGAATGTAAATGGTTTAAGAGCTGTGTTACAAAAAAACTTTTTAGAGTACTTTAATGAGGTTAATGCTGATGCTCTTTGTTTACAAGAGATAAAGTTACAAGAGGGACAAACTGATTTCTCTCCTGAAGGATATCATTGCTATTGGAACTATGCTGAAAAAAAAGGATATTCTGGTACAGCTATCTTTACAAAAGAAAAACCATTGTCAGTTTCTTATGATTTAGGAATTGAGCATCACGATAAAGAGGGAAGAGTTATAACTTTAGAGTTTGAAAATTACTACCTTGTAAATGTATATACTCCAAACTCACAAACTGAGCTTACAAGGCTTGATTATAGAATGACTTGGGAAGATGATTTTAGAAAATATCTTTTAGAATTAGATTCAAAAAAACCTGTTGTTTTATGTGGAGATTTAAATGTTGCTCATACAGAGATAGATTTAAAAAATCCAAAATCAAATAGAAAAAATGCTGGATTTACTGATGAAGAGAGAGCTAAATTCACTGAACTATTAGAAAGTGGTTTTGTTGATAGTTTTAGATATCTTCATCCAGATGTTACAGATGTATATTCGTGGTGGTCATATAGATTTAGTGCAAGAAAAAATAATGCTGGATGGAGAATCGATTATTTTGTAGTTTCTAATAAGATAAAAGAAAATATTAAAGAAGCAAATATACACACTGAAACTCTAGGCTCTGATCACTGTCCTGTTGAACTTATTTTAAATATTTAATATTATCTTTTTTAAAAGGATTTCTACTTTTTTTTGGTAAATGAGGTTACAAACAAAAGCTTTTCTAAAGTTTCTATTAAGACGGGGGATGATCTCTATGTTTCGTGACTCTTATAACAAAAATAAGTTTCTAATTATTATTGAAGGAATGAGTGCAAATACCTTATCTTTAGGGATTCAAGGATTTGCACTTACTGCCTTAGCTCTATATTTCCAATGTAAGCCATTTTGGATATCTCTTATTACAACTCTACCTTTAGGCTTGCAACTTCTTCAAATTTTTTTAGGAACATATTATAAATTTTTTAAGACAAAAAAACAAGCTATGCTTTTCAGCGCAGCCGCTGCAAGAATTCCGATGTGTTTTCTTTTTTTTATTGTTCTATTTGATAAAACTGATTACCGCTATCTTGTAGGAATAGTTTTTACCTATTCTGTCTTCTCTGCTTTTCTAAGTGGAATTTGGACGAGTTCAGTTGGAGATATTATAAAAAAAGAGGATCGTGGACTTTTCTTCTCAAAAAGATTCACTTTAATATCTATTTCAACAGTTTTTTTCTCTTATATTGTATCTAAAGCATTGAGTTATAGCCCTGGAAAAACAAGTATACTTATCCTTACTTTTATTATGGCCATAGCTGCAATAACAACTCTTGTTTTACTATATTTTCATGATATTCCAGACTTTACAGAAAAACAAAGAGATTTTTCCATAAAAAAACCTCTGAAAGATTCTAATTTTTTTAATTTTTTAACTTTTATAGCTATGTGGAATTTTTCTATCGAATTTACAAAACCTTACTTTTACTATTTTGCTGTTGTTAACTTAGATGCTTCATATAATATTTTAGGTCTCTCTACATCTTTAACCGCTATTCTTTCTATATTTGCATTTTTTATATATGGAAAACTTGTAGAGCGAATCGGATATAAAAAACTTCTATCATTTGGAATAGGTGTTTCTAGTTATGTCGTTATATTTTATTTTTTAATGACTAAAGAAACTGTAAATAGTTTAATTATGCTCGATGCTGTTGGAACAGCTGTTGGATGGTCCGCAATAAACTTATCTGTATTCAGTTTATTACTAGAACTTTCCTCTCCAGATCGAGACTCTTACACAGCAGCCTACTCGCTCTCTGTTGGTGTTTTAGGCCTAACTGGCGCATTCTTAGGAGGATATTTAGCTAATTATCTACAGGGTAAAACTATTACAATTTTTGGAGATTCATATGCTGGTTTAAAACTCATGTTTTTTATCAGCTTATTTTTAAGATTCTACTGTATGCTTCTACTAACTAAGGTTAGAGCATATCAAAAAAATCTTTACTATCCGGGTATATACCCTTCCCTTGTATATCTTTTAAGAAACAGAAGATAATAAAAAGAGACCCGAAGGTCTCTTTTATTATTTATTTCCTTTTAAACAAAACTCCTCAAAGTGTGGAAGTGTTAAACACCAATCACAGAAATTACCCCAGTCCTCTTTTAACTTGTGGTATCTTCTTTGAAGATATATTGTTTTTAATTGTAAGTAAGATGTTGTTACTCTCATAGTTTGCTCTAATCCCATTGGACAATTAGATATAATCTTCATATAGATTTCATATTTTGTATAGATTTTCCCATCTACTTCAACCTCTTTCTGATCCTTTTCAAAAGCGTTGAATATCTCAATCCATCTATTTAAATTTTCAATTACAACATCATCTACATATTCGTTACAAGAAGTTTTTAAATCCATCTTTGTAAGTCTGTGCATCTTTGAAGTTGAAGAAACTATATCCGCAAAGTGATATCTTTGAAACTGTGGTGTCCAGTAGTTTGGATAAGTTATATCAAATTGAACTATAATACCTTTTAAGAAGTTATCATGCCCTGTTCCAGTTGGTACATTTCCTAACTTTCCAGCTCTTTTATAATCTTTTTCCTCTAAACTTGGAGTTTCATCCCACTCCTCTATCGACTCAGCTATCATAGGATATCCACTAGCTATTAAACTCTCATCTAAACCATAAACTCTATCATTAAATATTTTTAACATGTCTAACCTCCTTAAAACTTTCTTTAAAGATTATAACATATTTTATATTTTAATTTAATGAATTATTTTAAATTATACAAATTAATGAAGTATATTCATAAACAGAGTTATTATTCCAGCATTAAAGAAATCTATGAATAATCCACCCACTATTGGAATTACAAAAAATGCCTTTGGTGATGGGAAATACTTAGCTGTTAATGCCTCCATGTTCGCTAAGGCTTTAGGCGTTGTTCCAAATCCACATCCACAATGACCACTTGTCATAACAACAGCATCATAATCTTTTCCAGTTAGTCTAAATGTTATGAAGTAAGCAAACATTCCAATTAAAACTGTTTGAGCTACCAACATTATAACTAGCGGTAGAGCTAATCCTTGAAGTTCCCAAAGTTTAAAAGTCATAAGAGTCATCGATAAAAATATTGTCAGAGTAAATCCACCAATAATATTTATAATATCTAAATGAACATCATATGCTCCGCTAAAATCAGAAATATTTCTTATTAAAGCTGCTGCAAACATAGCACCTATATACGATGGTAAAACAACTCCTGCACCAGATAAGAAGTTCGAAATTAAACTTCCAATCCCCATCGCTATTATAATTTGGAAAGAAGCTGTAGAAACATGTTTTGGATCTAAAGGTGTTTTCTTCTCATCTTCAGAATCATAAACTCCACCTGTTTCTCTTTTCTCTAATAGATTGTGCTTTTTTATCAATCTATTAGCCAACGGTCCAGATATTAAACTTCCAACTATTAAAGCATAAGTTGCTGTAGCCATTGCAACAACCGTTGCTCCTTCAGCTCCGTAACTCTCAAGTATTGGTGCAAATGCCCCCGCCGTTCCAGGACCTCCAGTTGTAGACATAGATCCTGTTGCTAACCCTATCAATGGGTTCAAATTTAAAACTCCTGCTAATCCAACTCCTAATACATTCTGAGCTACTGCTAGTCCCACAGATGCTATTAAAAACATAAATACAGGCATCCCAGCTTTCTTAAGTAATTTTAAACTAGCTGAGTATCCTACCGTCGTAAAGAAGGCAATCATAAAAAGACTTCTCAAAGAATCTTCAAATATAAAACTAAACAACCCCGTTTTGTAACCAATAAAAGTAATTATTGAAAAGGCTGTCCCTCCTGTTACTGACTCTGGAATACAATTTTCTTTTAAAAATTTAAATGTGTGGTTTAAAAATTTTCCCATATACAAGACAATAACTGCCATTGCTATAGTTTGAATCGTTGATAACTCTATCGTCATCTAGTACCTCCTTAAAACGTTTGTAAAATGTGTGTGTAATGCGATTGTAGCACCATTTTGTTCTTTTTTGAAATAGAATATATCAATATGTTAAATAATTAACTATTCAATCTATTGATATTTGAAATTAATTTATATCCCTTTCAATGCCTCAACAGATTTTTTTATAAGATTTATAAATGCTTCTCTATCTATCTCGTTTAGAACTAATGCATTTTTTTCTTTTCCTAGTTTATTACGATAATCTATAATAGTCTCACCATAAGTAAACTCCCCTCTTAACTCTGTTCCTAAGAATACATCTACTCCTTTAAACATCTCTGGTTCTAAAAGATAAGCTATAGTACACGGATCATGCATCGGAACTTCTGAAACTTTATAAAACTCTTTATAGAAATCTAATGCATTTTTTATTGCTCCATGTGCAACTTCAGAGGCGAATCCTCCTATTGCTTTTATCTCTGCTAACTCTTTTTCTGTTACAAACGCTTTCATTGTAACATCTAACGGACACAATACAATATCTACCCCAGATCTAAATACAATATCAGCTGCTTCGGCATCTACATATATATTGAACTCTGCTGCTGGTGTTACATTTCCACCAATTGCTGATCCACCCATTATTACAAACTTCTCTATTTTTTCTTTTAATTCCGGATAAGCTATTAAAAATACCGCTATATTTGTCATTGGACCTGTTATAACTATTGTGATTTTCTCATCACTATTTTTCAAAGTTTGAGCTAAAAACTCTACAGCATTTAAATCCTCTAACTGCTTTCCATTCTCTGGTATAACTACAGAACCAAGTCCAGTTTCCCCATGAACTTCTGGTGCTGTAACTATAGTTTTAAACATAGGTTTTTCACAACCTTTTGCTACTTTTATTTCTGGTCTAAAAGCTCCTACTAATTTTCTAGCATTTTCAGTCGTGTTATTTATATGCACGTTCCCCGCTGAAACTGTAACACCTTTGATGTCTAAATTCGTGTTTGCAAATGCTAAAAGTAATGCAATTGTATCATCACATCCTGGATCACAATCAATTATTATTGGTAATTTTTTCATTTTATCCTCCCTCAAAAAATTTAAATTTTTATAAATTATATCACAAAAAAATATTTTTAAGCTAGATTTTTTTTTTATAACATGCTATGATGTAGAGTCAGGAAGTGCTCTGACGAATATAAAAAAATTGAAGGAGTGAGTCATGAAAATAGGTTTTGATCACAATAAATATCTAGAGGAACAATCGAAATATATCCTAGAAAGAGTTAATAATTTTGACAAATTATATCTTGAGTTTGGTGGTAAACTGTTATTTGACTTACATGCAAAAAGAGTTTTACCGGGATTCGACGAAAATGCTAAAATTAAATTACTTCAAAAACTTAAAGAAAAAGTTGAAGTTATAATCTGCGTTTATGCAGGAGACATCGAAAGAAATAAAATCAGAGGAGACTTTGGTATTACATATGATATGGATGTATTCAGATTAATCGATGATTTAAGAGAACGTGAACTTGAAGTAAACAGTGTTGTTATCACTAGATATGATGACCAACCATCTACATCTCTTTTCATTACAAAGTTAGAGAGAAGAGGAATAAAAGTTTACAAGCACAGAGCTACAAAAGGGTATCCTACAGATGTAGATACAATCGTTAGTGAAGAAGGATACGGAAAAAATCCTTATATTGAAACAACTAAGCCAATCGTTGTTGTTACTGCTCCAGGACCTGGAAGCGGAAAACTAGCTACTTGTTTAAGCCAACTTTATCATGAAAATAAAAGAGGAAATGCCGTTGGTTACTCGAAATTCGAGACTTTCCCTGTTTGGAACGTACCATTAAAGCATCCACTAAATATCGCTTATGAAGCTGCTACAGTGGATTTAAAAGATGTTAACATGATAGACTCATTCCACCTTGAAGCTTATGGTGAAACTGCTGTTAACTATAACAGAGATATTGAAGCTTTCCCTGTTTTAAAAAGAATAATTGAAAAAATTACAAATAAAGAATCTATCTATAAATCACCAACTGATATGGGTGTTAATAGAGTAGGATTTGGTATCGTTGATGATGAAGTTGTTAGAGAAGCTTCTAAACAAGAGATTATCAGAAGATACTTCAAAACTGGATGTGAATATAAAAAAGGATATGTTGATAAAGAAACATTCCAAAGAGCAAAACTTATAATGGAAGAGTTAGGATTAAAAGAATCTGATAGAAAAGTAGTTACTGCTGCTAGAGAACACTTAGAAAAGCAAAAAGCTTGTGATACAACTGAGTTATTATCTTCTGTAGCTATGGAGCTTACTACTGGATTAATCTTAACAGGAAAAAAATCTAATGTTTTAGATTCTTCATCTGCTGTTTTAATCAACGCTCTTAAAGCTATTGCTGGAATCAATGATAATATTCACTTAATATCTCCAACTATAATTGAAGATATTACAAAACTAAAGAAAACTACATTACAAAGTAAAAACGTAGGTTTAGACTGTGAAGAGATGTTAATTGCACTTACTATATCAGCTGCAACTAACCCAATGGCACAAGCTGCCCTTGATCAACTTCCTACATTAAAGGGAGCTCAGCTTCACTCAACTACAATTCTTGGAAAAGGTGACGAGCAAACTCTTAGAAAATTAGGTGTTGATGTAACTTGTGATCCTGTATTCCCAACTGAAAACCTATACTATAACGAGTAATCAATATCAATATCAATATAATAAGCTGAGGAGATTTTAAAATTTCCTCAGCTTTTTTTCTACTTTTTTACTTATCCTATAAAAATTGGCACTTTTGCTTTTTCAATTATTTCTACACCCATACGTTTAGTTATCTTTTCAAAAAAGAATGATTTACTTAAATTACCCATTACAATAAAATCAAATTCGTTCATTCTATTGAAAAATTCCTCTTTTGTATTAAATTGCTGATTATACATCTCAATCTTTACTTCAATTCCTTTTCTTTCCAAAAATTCCAAAACATTATTTTCTTCATGCTTATAGTTCCAAGTTAAAAGAGTCATTTTTTTTATCTCTGGAAAATCTCTCACGAAATTATTTACACTTTTATTCACTTTTATTCCATCATCTGAAATAACCACAACATTTTCAAATTTTGAAGCACTTTTATTCACAACTATAACTGGTTTATATACTACTTTTAATATTTCTAAAAAATCTTCATCCAAATATTCTGTTTCTTCTAACATTATATAATCCACTTTTTTTAAATACTCTTGGATTATCTCTTTATTCAATCCTATATCTACTATTAACTCCTCTTTCAATCCTTCTTTTGCTAAAATTTCCTTTAAATCGTCAATATACTCATCTTCATACTCTTTTAAAATATCCATTGTCATGCTCGGACTTAAAAATGTAACACCTGTTGGAACTTTCAACTCTTTTACATAAAGAGGTAAAATCTCAAAATTAAATCTCTTTTTTAATGACTTATAATTTTCTATCGCTAACTTTGCATCGTTATAATATTTAAATAATACCAGTATCTTATCCATATAAAACCACCTCACTTATACTTCATCTTATTTTCTGTTTACCGGTAAAATTTAACTTATCCTTTTTTTATTTACACATAAAAAAAATCCCCAAGATAGTTCTTGGAGATGTAATCTTAAAATATTTTATTTCATTATATTAACTTCATAAGATTGATATGGTAATCTGATTCCCTCTTTATCAAATCTCTTTTTAACTTCCTCTTGAATATCAGCGTTTAAATCTCTAAAATTCTCTTTTAAAGTCCAAACTCTAACTATAAATTCAGTGGCTATCCCTGTTTCTTTTGAGAACTTTACAAATATATCTTTATCTTTTAATACAAATGGATGGTTACTTACAACATCAAATAAAACCTCTTTTACCTTATCTATCGAAACCTCTTTTTCTGCAAAGAATACAAAGTCTGCTCTTCTTTGAGGGTTTGCTGTTACAACAGTTACAACAGATGATGACAGTTTTCCATTTGGAAGAATTACTCTTTTATTATCTACAGTATTTAAAGCAGTGTATAAAAACGTTATCTTTTGAACCGAACCTTCCGATCCACCACAAATGATAAAATCTCCTTTTTTAAATGGTTTAGATATCAAAATTTGAATTCCACCCGCTACATCTGATAAGCTTCCTTTTAAAGCTAATCCCACTCCGACTCCCACAGAACCTAGAAGCGTTAGTAACGAGGCTACTTGCAGTCCTAAAATTTGAATCACATTTAAAAAATAAAAAATTATAATTAAAGTTTTCATCGATGTTGCTAAGAAACTTACTAACAACTCATCAAATTGTTTTTTTCTTAAAACCTTTTTTAAAGATTTTATAACAAACTCTTTAAGCGGATTATAAGAAACATATAAAATCGCTAAATATATCACTTTTTTTATAACTATTGGTGAGTATTTAGCAATTGCTATTACAAACTCATTCAGCATATGTCCAAGAATGTTTTCCATAAAAATTTTTTCCTCCACACTTTTATTTCTGCTCATATTATACTATATTTATAGGATTTTTTCTACATACAAAAAAGTGGGTAATTTTCAAAATAGTATTATCATGTTATTCTTAATCATAGTCTTAAAATAACTGTATCAAAGGAGAAAATATATGGAAAATAATTTAAATGAAATAAATAATGTACAAATACAACTTTTAAGAAATGCTACAATGAAAATTAAATATAATAAAAAAACAATTTTAACAGATCCTCTACTAGCTCCAAAAAATTCTTATCATGGATACTTACCTGAAAATAAAGATAAATTGGTTAGCCCTACTTCTGATTTACCTTTTTCTGCTGAAAAAGCAGTTAAAGATATCGATTTGATTTTAGTTTCACACACTCATATTCCAGAGAATGGAAAAGTAGAATTTGCTTACTCGGATCACTTTGATCAAAAGGCTATTGAAATAATTGATAAAAATATACCTATATTTGTACAAGAGTCAGATTCAAAAGGTTTAAAGGCAGTTGGTTTTAATAACCTTGTATCTTTCCAAAAAACTTTTTCTTGGGAAGGAATCTCATTTGAAAGATTTGAACTTTTACATACAGATATTCTATCTTTAAAACCTGTTGTTGGAGAAGTTTCTGGATATATTTTAAGAGCTGATAATCAACCTACAATTTTATGGGCAGGAGATACTATTTTAACTCAAAATATTAAAGATAAAATAATTGAAGTTCAACCAGATATAATAATAATCCATCCTGCAAAAGCTCATCTACTTTTATCTGAAGCTGAAAAAGATTTCTTCAATTCTTTAGGAATGGCTATTAATAAAGATACCAATGAACTTAATCTTTTAATTGGAGCTGAAGAAGCAATAGAGATTGCAAAACTTGCTCCAAAGGCTAAAATAGTTGCTGTTCATATGGAATCTACAGATCATAGTACTGTAACTAGAAAAGATTTAAAAGAAAAAATAAAAGAAGCTGGAGTTACTAATATAATTGTTCCTGATAATGGTGAAACTTTAAAATTCTAATTTTAATATAATTTCTCTTTTATTTTCAATAAATCTAGGTTATTATATATAAAATAATAACAAAAGGTGTGAAATTATGAAAATAAGAGAAAAATATACCTGCCCTTTAGAGTTAGCATATGATATTTTAAAAGGGAAATGGAAAATGGTAATTTTATATCAAATCCACTGGAGAGGCAAAGCCTCTTTATCAGAACTTGAAAATGATATTGTTGGAATCAATCAAAAAATGTTGTTACAACATCTTAAAGAACTTATGAAATTCGGCTTTGTCGAGAAATATAACTATGAAGGATATCCTTTAAGAGTTGAATATTTTTTGACTGAAAATAGAGGTAAAAAAGTAGTTAAAGTTCTTGAGATGATGCAAGATATAGGAAAAGAGATTCTTGACGAGATAGAAAAATAAAAGGTATGGAATCAACCATACCTTTTATTTTTATCGGGAGTATACCAAATTTAGTGTAAATTAACTTCTTAGCTATCAAATTTTAAATGTCCAAATAGGCTATCTTAACTT